>JAFGFC010000157.1 GCA_016931325.1 Spirochaetota bacterium
AAAGTTCCTCTTATATTGACCTTTAAAGGAGGGTTTTTCATGATAGACAATTACACCAGATTCATTTTAACCATTATTGCTCTTTTACTTTTCTGTCATTTAATGATTTCTATTTTTGATCTGACTCCTGTCAGGGCAAAATCAGATGTTTTAGATGTCAACATTAAAGCCATCGGAGGCAGCACAACCTATTTACGGTCGGTTCCTGTGGATATTATGAAAATAAACGGGAAATTATTTCAATCGTCAAGATTACCGGTCGATGTCCATTGATCTCTATGAAAAACAACAGAGCCAAAAAAGCTATTCGTATCACGATTCTCGGACTGATCGGAAATACGCTCTTATCCCTGTTCAAACTTTTTGCCGGAATCTTTGGATCAAGCTCCGCTCTGGTCGCTGATTCCATCCATTCTTTCTCTGATTCCTTTTCTGATATTGTTATCCTTTGGGGATTTCAAATTGCCAGAAAACCAATTGATAAAACCCATGATTACGGTCATGGGAAATTTGAGACCCTGTCCACGATCATCCTGGCCATTTTTCTTTTCCTGGCAGGCATAGGTATTCTTGGTAATGGCATTAAAAATATCATCCTGGTCATAAAAGGGTCATCTCTGCCCCGGCCTTCTTTTATGGCCTTTGTCGCCGCCTGGATCTCGATCATCTTTAAAGAAATACTGTATCAGGTTACTTATAAAATCGGGAACCAAATTAAAAGCGACGCCATTGTGGCTAATGCCTGGCATCACAGAAGTGATGCCCTTTCTTCTGTCGGTGCTATGCTGGGAGTAGGCGGAGCTATTTTTCTCGGCGAACGGTGGCATATCCTGGACCCCCTGGCGGCCTGCGCGGTCAGCTTCTTTATTATCAAGATCGCTATCAATCTCTCATCCAGCAGTCTTAATGAACTGCTGGAAAAATCATTGGATGAAAAAACAGAAGATCATATTATAAACCTTGTGAACCATATCAACGGAGTAAAAAATCCTCATAACCTGAAAACCCGGAAAATTGGTAACAATGTGGCCATTGATATCCATATTGAAGTGGATAAGGACATGACCGTCAGGCAGTCACATAAAATAGCCACACTGGTGGAGAACAAACTGAAAAAACATTTCGGGGATGAGAGCTTTGTATCTGTTCATGTAGAACCTGAGGGATATAAAAGAAAGCATCAATAAACAGCCTGGCTATTTCCTGTTGACTATTCATCACAGCGCGATATATTATTCCCTTCTGACGTAAATTATGAAATTTCTTTTTTTAATCCTTCTTGTTCTTATGATGGAAAGCCGGATGCGAGCTGATAAAAATTATTTAATTCATGTCGGGCATTCAACCGTGTTCATCCATCTGGACGGCCGGAATATCATCACAGATCCAAACTGGAACAATAAAAACCTCTTTTTAAAAAGGATCACACCCCCACCGTTTGGTCCTGAACAACTTCCTCTCATCGATCTGGTGCTTGTATCACATGGGCACTTTGATCATATGGATATTCCCACTCTCGAAAAAATTTACAGGATAAATAATAAAGTCATGATCTATGTGCCAGAGAACCTGGGATCTGTTCTAAAAAGATCAGGGATCACCAATTACAAAGAGTTGACCGACTCCCAATCTGTGCCTTTTGAAAATATTATTATAGAATCTCACAAAGCAAAGCATGACGGCCGTCGGTACGTTATTGATAATACCGGTCTTTCCCTGTGTTTTCTTATTAAAGGAAGCAAAACACTTTTTTTTTCCGGGGACACCGGTTATACTGATTTATTTAAAACCCTTGGCAGGCAACAAAAGATCGATATCGCTATGATCATGATCGGCGGCTGGAAAATACCCTATCTTTTCCAGAGCACCCATCTACGGCCTTCTGAAGCCATTCAGGTATTTCTGGATCTAAAGGCCAAGCGCCTTTTGCCCATTCATTATGACACCTTCCCTTTAGGAAGAGAAAAAAAGGGGGAATCAGTTGAGCTTTTAAAATATCATGCCCGGAAGTTGAAATTGGAGAAAAAATTGATAATCAATAAATTTGGGGATAAAATATTTTTTTAAGTCTCAGTCTTTCTTCCCGTACATTATCTCGAGGCTCTTTTTTTCACCCTCTATCTTTGAAATAACATTATGCGCATCTAAAAGCCTCCCCGCCATGGTCTTGATGACCTGCAAGGCAAAATCAGGATCTTCCTGAATGACCTGGACAAAACTTTTTTGATCATGGATCAGGATCTCGCAATTTGTCACAGCCTCGATGGAAGCGGACCTTGGTTTTTGCAGGAATAAACTCATTTCACCAAAAAAATCATCAGGCCCCATCTGGGCCAACTCTATCCTTTTATTATCAATGGTTTTAAATACCTTTACCTTGCCGGAAATGATAACATACATTTCGTTTCCTTTTGTCCCTTCCTGCAGGATCAACTCTCCTTTGCCAAATCGTTTTTTTTCCATACTGACCTCCGCTCATTGTCTCACTATTATTCACGACAAAAAAACTAAAATATTAAGGAAATATCCTTTTGCCCGGGAGAAGTCATGATACTGATTTCGGTCTTTGTATTTTTTATATAAGGCAAATCATAGCCTCCTCGCTTCATTGCGATTATTTTAAATAAATTGCAAAGTCAAATAATTAAAAAAGCATTTGACATATTGTATTTAAATGATAATATATTAATACCAGAGAAACCATCTGATGTCAAAACCTATGGAAAAAATAACAGAAGAGTATAAAGGACATTATTTCGGTTACAAGATCACTAATAAGAAATTCTACCTGGAGCTGGTCAATAAGAATCAGGAAATTGATCTGAATAATGTGGCAGAACTTTTTCAGATAGCTGAAACAGGCGTCAAAAAAGGATACAAAACGTTACACTTTGATTTCAAGGACCTCAAGTTCATTGATTCAGCCGGTATTGGTAAATTGATAAAACTTTCTAATGTGGTTAAAGTTGTCCTTTTAAATGTCAATGATAAGATCAAAGAGATCATCAAGATCACCAAGGTGGCCTCTTTTTTTACTATCAAGTAACTCTCTTCTGGATCACGGAAAGGATCAAAGCTCCCAATAAAAATATAACGGCCAGGACACCGACTGTAAGATAGCATTCTAAAGAAGCCGGGTATAATCCTGGATCTTTCCCCTCCTGGGGAGGGACAGTCAGATAATTTCTGACAAGAACGATAAGCAGCATACATCCCGTTATAACAGCTACTCTTTTATTCACCTTGAGTGAAAATCGGGATAAGAAAAAACCTGATAATATTAAAATCATTGAAATCACAATGAGCGGCCAGCTCCAGAATAAGGGGGAAAGATTAAAAGGACCCCCTATGCTGACAGGCAGGGTAATGATAAAGCTGACAGGCGCTAAGATGATCATACCGGTGATCAGAAACAATAAGCCAAAATATCTTTTTATCATAGGACGTAACTGTTACTGTTTCATTTTATTATAACTGCGGTCAAATGTCAACCATTATAAACTGATTGCCTTTGTCAGTTAAGATTATTATGTTCAATTAAAATGTCTGACATGGTTGGCATAAAATGATATATAATGAAGAGAATTGTCTGCGATATCTTAAACTGGCCCTGGGGGATTTTGAATCCGCCAAACTCGCTGTGAAAGGTCAATCCTCATGCTCCAAGATGGAGCTGAACCGTGCCTATCAAGGATTTATGCTGGCCTGTAAGGTCCTTGTATCCATTGTGAACAAGACCGATATGAACAGTAACGTGAATATTATTAAATCCGTATCACAGATCCTCAAAAGGCCTGATCTGATGGATATTAACAAATCGCTGGGCAGGCATTTTACCGGTTTCAAGGACGGCCCGTCCTATGTTTTTGATCAATCAGAGTATATTAATATAAATGAAGGCAAAAAATATTTCCAGTCTATGGCCCATATTATAGGATTAATAAAGAAAAGGATCAAAAAAGAGCTGGGTTTGAAAAAGATCAACCATTCTTTTTTTCAAAATCTTTCATAAAGCTGATAAAATCCTTTACCCCTTCTAATGGAAAAGCATTATAGATCGAAGCCCTCAAACCGCCGAGACTTCTATGCCCTTTGATGCCGATAAAGCCATTGGCCTTGGCCTGTTCAACAAATTGATCTTCGAGATCATTGTTCTTTATCCTGAAAACAATGTTCATTTTTGAGCGGCTCTGTTTTTCAGCCAGTCCGTAATAGAATTCAGTGCTGTCTAAATAATCATATAGAACGGCTGCTTTCTCATTATTTGTTTTTTCAATGGCTTCCATTCCGCCGTTATCAACGATCCAGCCCAAAACGAGATTTACAATATAGATCCCTATCACAGAAGGAGTATTATAAAGGGACTCTTTTTCAATATGTGTGCTGTATTTCAACATAGTTGGCAGTTTGGCATTTTCTCTGGTCACCATGTCCTTATGGATAACGACAAGGGTGACGCCGGATGTGCCAATATTCTTCTGAGCACCGGCATAGATCATTTTGAATTGATTCACATTGATCTTGCGGCTCATAATGTCTGAAGACATATCAGCCACAAGAGGGACATTCCCGGTATCAGGAAAGGCCTGAAATTGAATACCATTGATGGTCTCATTAGAGGTCAGATGAACATACTGGGCATCAGAAGAAAAATTATATGTATCCGGAACACAGGAAAATTTTTTATCTTCTGAAGAAGCGGCAATATTAACATCCCCTACGGTTTTACCTTCTTTAATCGCTTTTTTAGCCCATTCACCGGTATGGATATAATCCGCTTTTTTACCATTCATAAAATTCATGGCCACCATGCTAAATTGCAGACTGGCGCCGCCCTGGAGAAAAACAACATGATAGTCATCTGAAATATTCATTATCTTTTTTGTTCTTTCCCGGGCCTGTTTCATGACTGTATCAAATCCCTTGGAGCGGTGAGAGGTCTCAACAATAGAAAGACCTGTGCCATCAAAATCTAAAAACTCCTTTTGGATCTTTTTCATAACATCAAGAGGAAGAATAGCCGGTCCGGCATAAAAATTATAGGGTCGCTTGCTCATGGTTTCCCTCCTTATCTTAAAAATAAAGACTATTAGTATAGAAAATACTACAACAAAGTCAAGATATTTTTTATCGTTCAGGGGAAGAAGAGGATCCTATTTTATCAGATGTTCCTTGATCAATCCCATAGCATCCTCTTTATTCATCTCATCATCATAACCAAAGCATTCAAGGGATTTTTGATCCAGTTTATACATACGACAAATTCCTTCAAGGGTTATCTTTTCCATTGATCTTTGTATATCCTTATAGAGCCAATTCGCCAGAACCTTCTCCCTTATGATGCCGGCCAAGACAAAGAAAAATATCACGACAACGCAGATAAAGGCTCCATTTTTAATAATAACAGGGAATAAGACATTATGACTGGATTTTATCTTCTCAAAGCCCAGATACCTGTGAAGAAGATACAGGATGATGCCTAAGGCGACCAGAATCCCGATCACTCTTCCCTGTACCTTTTTTGAAAATTTCATAAGGATCTGTTTCATTTCATTTACTGATACTGAATCGAATATTTTCGCTTTATAAGATCTTCCAGATATTCGATATGATCATCCAGAAGTCTCCCTGCAATAGTTTCTGAAATACCCGGCTGCTCGCGGATGGTTTTATACAGCTGTAATGCCTTTAACAAATTGCCGCTTTTTTCAGCTTTAATACAGCTCTGGATAAAACTCTGGAACCGTTTCAACTGGATATCGGACAGGATCTCCTGCCAGTTAAAGGGAGCATAATTGCGACCCCGTTTGAAGACCACTTCCTGGACGTCTTCGCCAAATTTCTTTTTCTTTTTAGCCTCTTCTTCGGCTTTGGTCCTTTCCCCCCCAATACTTCCCCCTTTGCCGGCACCTTCTTTTCCTCCCGCCTTTTGTTCAGGGGAGTCTATTTTTTTTTTTGCATCCCCTTGATCTTCCCCGGCCTGTGTTGCCGTTCCTTTTCCCGCGGCTCCAGATCCAGAACCCTTACCAACGCCGGCACTGGCCTGATCACCTGCTCCTTTCCGGCCCCCCAGGGTTTCAGAAGCCATCTTTTCCACTTTATCTCGGGACCCGGAGGTAATCGTTGAAATCTCCTGAAAGATACCATCGATCTTGGGAGCGGCACCAAGTTTGACAGTAACATTTTCAATGTTCTTGATCAGAGTCGTTCCGCCCGGCAGGCCTTTCATATCCCTGAATTCATTGAAAAGGGCCTGTGATTCCTCGGCTATCCTTTCCGAATCCTCAATGATCTTGGTCGGTTGTATAAAGTCAGCATGGGCAATATCCAGCATTGACAGCGCTTCCTGAAGATCGTTCAAAGCATGACGAATATATTTTTTTGATGTTCCCTGTTTTTTCGATATTTCCGCAATGATCTCTTTGTAATGATCATCCACTCCCTGAAGCTGGGTTTCCAGCTTGGCATAGTTGGCTTTCATATCATCCAGTAATTTGTTTTTATACTCTTCCCTTTTTCCCAGCTCATCCTGAATGGCCAATTTTAAGGAATCCAGAGATGATCGGACCTGAGATTTATAACTTTCAAAAGCCGCTTTAAATTCTTCCACTTTTGAAGACAGTTTCCCTTCGGTAACTTTGAAAAGAGAAAGTTCAGCCTGGCTTTTAGCCAGATTGGCTTCCACTTCCCTTACCCGCATGGACAGTGATTTTACCTGCATCAGCTTTCGAGAATTATCTTCAGCCAGCATCCTTATCTGCTGCTCATTCAGCTTGTCTCGTCGAGTGGAAGACTCTTTAATACTGACGATAAGATTATCCTTTTCACGGATAATATTCAGCAAGGCATCAACATCTTTATCCATCGGATCTTTTTTTTCTGCCATTTCTATCACACACCTTCATTAACTAAAAACAGGGTCAGATATTTGCCAAATATCCAGCCTGTGATTCCGTCTTTCAGTTCCACTTTATACCAGTAATTCTTTTCCCCGTTTATCTCTTCTATGGTGTCACTTCTTTCCACCACTATTACTTTATCGCCATAATTCAATGAAGTTATAACATTTTTCTTCCTCACGGACGGATCTTTTCTAACCCTGACCCTCTTCCCCAGCACATAAGCCATTTTCTTGTCCTTTAATTTTTTATTATACCGCAACAGGTATTTCACCAGCTGGATTTTTTTAGCGATCTCTTTTTGAAGTGTCGCTTTAGTTGAATCAGGAAGATCTTCATAATTGACCAGCAGGGCGGGTAAGTCGGCCTTCTTTTTTTCTGCTTTTCTTAAAAAATCAACGGCTTTCTCAAAATATTCCTTGGCCTTATCCAGCCGGTCCCGACTCAAGGCGATCTGGGCCAGAATATAATACTTCAAAGCCAGATAGAATTTGGACCTGGATTCAAATCCTTCCAGATTTTTATAGATCCTGTCAAGGTCTTCCTGTTGCTTTAATAATATAATATTCTTATTGATAAACGCTTCTGCTTTTTCTGTACTATTCGCTTTGGATCGCATGATCTGATCGCTCAACTCTAAAAGTTTTAACGAATACTTTTTACTGTTACTGATAAATTTTTGTATATATAACTCGGACAGGGCAAGTTGCCATTTCGCCTTATCATTCAATCCCTTGATATATTTTTCCAGAGAAGATATCCTTTCACTAATATTGGTTCTGGTTTCAAACCATTGATCAAAAGATATTTTCCCTATCTCTGAATTGGGAAATTTTTTCCATACCGGGACAAGGTCTTCTCCGTCGTAGTCCAGATCTCCCTGAACAAGATCCAGATGATACCTTTTAGCAATCTTCTTTTTCTCATCTTTTGATCTTATTTTATTGGCCTGTTCAACTATCGCTTCATAAGTTTGAGCCTTTTTTACAAGCAGTTTAGCATTGGAGTCATTCAATTCATATTTTTCAAAAAATTCATTGATAAAGTTGATGACCTTTTCATAATTTCCGCTTTCAAATTCCTGGTTGATTAAAATTATTTCCTGCGCAATAGATGGATCATCTTCAATGGAAATATTTTTCTTTTTTGAACAAAAGTTGAAAGAAAGCAGAACAATCAAAAAAAAGATCCGATACCTCATCAGGCCATCCTTTTTATTGATGAAAGTAACATCGTTGCCAGAATTATTTTTAAGGCATCCCCGTAAAGAAAAGGCAGTACTCCGGCTAAAAGAGCGCCAGGCAAGCCAAGAAGGAGAGATAATCTTGCTGCACCAAATGCATAAATAATCAAATTCCCAAGAATAAGTGTCATGACAAGTTTAAATAGAGAATAGGTTCTGTCCTCTAATGACCGGCTCACGACAAAGGAAGCTATTAAAAAACCAATGATATACCCAAAAGTGGGATGCAATAAACTCATCTGTCCTGTTGCCTGGCTGGCAAAAATATTGACCCCTGCCAGGCCTAATATAATATAGACAAACTGTCCGGCCACGGCAATATACCAGGATGAGACAGCCGCCAGAGTCAGAACAGTAAAGGTCTGAAATGTGACAGGCACAGGCGAAAAGGGGAGATAGACCCTTATCTTTGCCGAAATAAAGGTTAAAACCGGGATGGCAATAAATAGAAGAATATTTTTCGATACAACAAAACCGTTTGTCTTTATGATATCTGTTCTCATTCAAGCCTCCTAGAACGGTATCTCTTCATCATCCAGTGGTTCATCGAAATCTTCAACCACTTCACTTTCAGTACCCGTATTTTCAGGTGCTTCAGAAACGGGAACGGTTTCTTCCGGCTGTGGGACCTGGGCCTGTCCCTGACCCTGACCGGAACTGCCCAGAAATTGTACCCTGTTAGCGATCACTTCAATGGTATGCCGTTTTTCCCCCTGCTGGGTTTCCCAAACCCTGTGCTGTAACCTTCCCTGAACCGCTATCTGCCGACCTTTGTCAAGATACTTGGCGCAATTCTCAGCCGCCTTGTTCCACACGATAATATTGAAAAAATTGGCTTTCTGTTCTGATCCACTATTCTGCCTTTTAACAAAAGCGTTATTCGCTATTTTCAGTGTCGTAACCGGTGTCCCCGAGTGAGTATACCTTAAAATAGGTTTTTCCGTCAGGCGACCCACCAGTGTTACAGAATTAATATCGCTCATAGACTATCACCCCGCTTATCTTATTTGATAAACATGTGTCTTAAAATATTATCATTGATCAAAAGCTTTTTGTTAATCTGTTTAATGGCTGATGTGGGTATTTCGATGTTCAGGATCACATAAAAACCCTGGGTTTGCTTCCCTATAGGATAGGCCAGTTTCCTTGACCCCCATTTTTCTTCCTTTATGACTTTGGCATTGCCTGCTTTTAAAAGCTCTTTTACTTTACCAATGACTTCCTCTGCGTTATCTTTGTCTTTTGTGATCAGTACCAGTTCATACTTTTTCATCTAGACCTCCCTTCGGACTTTTATAAGGGAAACTGTTCAAAAAGTCTGTTTTTCAAGATAAATAAAAATTCCTGAAAAATGACCTTTTAGGACAGCCTCCAGAGAGGGATTCTTAAACGAGTCCTCTCAATTTTTAAACTTCCATATAAGGTTTTCTACCCAGAGCGTTGGATATGGGTACGGTAAAGATCTCACAGATCTTTTGACTTGAGATATCGATCTGGCTTTCCTTCAAAATCGAATCAATCTCATGGATGATCTCTTCTGTGTCAACTAAAGCGAGTACAAGCCTTGAAAAAGGCTTTTCTCCTTCCATTGTGAATTTCAGGCCACCAAAAACAGGAACACTCAACGGCAGGGCCTCTTCAAACGAACGTGCCTCTATAACATTGGAATTCAAGATACCGACTTCAACAAGCGTGGATAAAATAGATTCGAGATACTTTTCTTTATAAATGATCACCATTAAAAGATATAACATATTCTTTTACCTTAACAGGGCTCTGCCATTTTCAGATATTTCGATCTTTAATCGATCAGGATACGCTTCATCAAAATTCTCAAGTACTTTGATGACTTCCTTTGGTTTATCGCATGTTGTAAATTTTTCCCTCCAGTCCCTTGTCTTCAATATTCTGGCGATTTTAGCAATGATCTGCAGATAGGTCTTGGTCATGGTGGCAGGAGCGGCTATAAGAAAGACCAGCCTGACCGGTTTTTTGTCCCATGAATCAAATTCAATACCTGTTTTACAGATACAGATGGCAACGGATATGATATTCACACAATCCGACTTGGCATGAGGGATGGCGATCTGTTCACCTATACCTGTACTCTGGATCTTTTCCCGCTCCATCACCTGTTTATATAATTTTTCGGAATCCGTCACTCTACCTGATTTATGTAAAAGATTAACCATGCTCTTTAACACTTCACTCTTGGCAGAACGCTTTTCTTGTATCAATACCAGATCTTCGTTAATGATAGATAACATTGAACATCACCTTTACAATAATATTACTTTCATTCTGAAAGGCAAATAATATTACTCGCGTTCAGGGGCTTTGGCACCGGGTTTGATCAGAATAAATTCCACACGCCTGTTCTTAGCCCGGCCTTCTTCTGTATCATTGGGCGCTACGGGATATTTAAAGGCCAATCCAATAATATTAAGTTTGTCTGCCTTGATCCCTTCTTTGACAAGGTAATTGTATACTGATTCAGCCCGGCGTTTTGAAAGATCAAGGTTGTATTCCATGGTACCTATATTGTCCGTATGACCTTCTATCCTTACATTATACGTTGGAAACTTCTCCAAAATCTGCATAACTCGTTCCAGTATTTTAAAGGCATTGCCTCTCAAGTCTGCCTTATTATAGGCAAATTCAATATTACTGATCTTTATCCGCCAGCCATAAGGGGTCTTTATGACCAGAACATCAACACTCATCGTCTTATTGACGGTCCTTATATTTCCCAGTATATCTTCCACGATCAGTTCCAGAGCGTAATCCATAGCGCTTTCAACCAGTTCACCCTTTTTATCCCTTCCATCCCAGAGGATCTCCTGACCCGGGAGTTCTTTGCCATCCCAGTCAATAAAAAGACTTTCCCTCTTTCCCGACCGTATGGGATAAATATTCAATTTCCAGCTTTTGATCTTCTTTTTATCATAAGAGAATATTTTAATCTTCAACAGGTCATTTTCGCCATCCCCATCCGGTGAAAACATCTCCGGTTCAAATTCAAAATCAACATCAGGTGATTTTGTATCTATTTTGATCTGAATTTTTTCTGTGTAGGTTTTGTTACCCAGGACATCCTCAACAAAAGCAAAAACATAATATTTATTTTTTGACTGCACCAGTTTTCCATCATCGCTTACCCCGTTCCACAGTATCTCCCCGGCGGGTATACCACTGCCTTCGAATTTCTTGAATGTTTTTTCCGGTGAAGAGGTCTCGGATATGACGATTGTCCACTTCTTTATCAGCGATTTATCCTCAACATTAAAAAGGAATTTAATGATATCATTCTCCTCATCTCCATCAGGAGAAAAAATATCCGGTTCAAACTTTAATTTTATACTGGGTGGGGTCTGATCCACAAGGATCTGTTTGGGAAATGATTCAGGATGATTTCCGCTATCATACCAGGCCTCAAATCTATAATAATAGAGACCATCGGTTACGGGTTTACCATTACTATCGATTCCCTCCCAGGTTATATCCTTTGGTACATCACTTTGGCCCTCAAAGGTCTTGGTCTTTTTGCCGTCATTATCCGTAATGGTCAAAAGCCATCGCTGAAGACCGTTACTATCCGATATATAGGTTTCCAGTACCACCTTATCCATAATACCGTCCCCATTGGGCGAAAAAGCAGGAATATCCGCTGAAATGGCTACACTCTGCTTGGCTGTGGTCAACGTGATCTCCCGCACAGATCGCTTTACAACATTGCCGGCTCTGTCTTTTCCACGAACGATGAAATCATAATTCCCATCCGGGGCCAGCACATTCCGGTCTGTTTTACCATCCCAATCGACCTGAGTTATCTTTTTTCCTTCCCATTTGTAGGTCTTCATGACCGTGCCTTCTTTGTCCTGTATAACAGCTGAAAATTCATCGTCATTCTCGGCGATAAGATCCAAGTCAATTTTAACCGAGTCCTTTACGCCATCGCCGTTGGGTGAAAAGATATGGCTCTCCGCTCTCAAACTAACCTCAGGGGGAGTATTATCCACTTTAAATTCTAACGCTTTGGTGGTGGCTTCATTTCTTTTTTCATCCAGGGCTTTGGCTATAATTTTATACTGACCGTCTTTAACCCGTGTCCCTTTCTCGTCAATCCCATCCCACACGATCTTGTCAGGGACCGGGGCCTCTTTCTTCTTTTCGAATAGTCTGGTAAATACCTTTTTTAATGTGAGTTTCCCTTTCAGCGTATCGATATCGGGGCTGGTATATTTTTTTACTGGTTTATTATTCTGATCAAGGATCTCTATCTCCCATGATCTTAAAACTTTATTGTCATCGATAGCCGGTGTAATTTCAAGGTAATCAGCATTTCCATCATAATTGGGGGAGAAATCTTTCAGATTCAATTCAAGGGCTGTGTCAGGGGGCGATGTATCGACTGACCCGAAATAGATGTTGGCCCCTAAAAAATGCTCCGTCTCATTATTCCTGGTGGATACGAAAGCATAATTTATTTCAGGTTGTATATTATTGACCTGAAATTTATATCCTGCCCCTGCTGAAAAGGTCGCAAAATCAGATTCAATCTGATACCCGAGTCTTAAGGATATTTTTTCCTTGATCATATTCTCCAATCCGAACCCTATGGAGAATTCATTAGCTTTTCTGAAAATAAAATCAGCGGATAAGATCGTGTCAACATGGTTTATAATATTAAAACTGGCTGATGGGCCTGTCCGCAGAGTAATAGGAGGTGAGATAACCACATCATTTAAAGAAAGATAGGATCCGATGTTGATAATGTTAAAACCTATTCTAAAGTTCTTTAAAAATTTATTTTCCCTTTTCGCTGTATATGGTTGAAAATGATAAATACCTCCTAAATTCAACCCCAGCGTGATCCCGTCATCATTATAATATTCGGCTTTGAGGAAATTCAATCCCAGCCCGACAAAGAGTTTTTCTGTGAACACTTTGGAAAAATTAAGATTGATCCCGGTAGCGTTATTCAGACCCTGATCCAGTGCATTAGCCCCAAAATAACGGATATTTCCCGAGACGACTCCCCTTGATGTCGGCTGAAGATAGGATATCTGTAAAAAATTATTAAATCCCAGAATATCGCCGTATGTAAAAGAAAGCACAGGAATTTCAACATCTGCTGATGAAGCCGGAGAAAGGATATAAACAGCGGGTGAAAATATTCTGGCGGCACTCACAGAACCGCTGCCCAGAGCCTGGGCATCTCCTCCATACTCCAGAATCTGAGATTCATAGAACTGGGCATTTAATATATTTGAAATTAATAACAGATTCAACCAGATTAAATATAATAATTTTTTCATGACATACTCCTGGATGGGTTATATTCTTTCATATTCTGATAACCATAACACATTATTTAAACTCAAATTAAACTGTAATTTAATAACTTGTGGTATAAAAGTCAAGACTTACGATAGTCCCATGGCTTTGGCCAGCATCTTGAAGGTTTCCGTCAAAGAGCCATGGATAACAATTTTAGCCTCATCATCCATCGGTGTGGGATCCCTGTTGATGATAATGATATCACCCGAGCATAGACGAGGTAGTAAGGCAGCAGGATAAACGGTGAGTGATGTCCCGCAAATTAATAAAAGATCGGCTTTTTTTATTTCTTCGGAGGCTTTTTGATAATCCGGTGGTAATGATTCACCAAAGAAGGTGATGTCAGGTTTGACGATCCCTGAGCAGAGGTTGCATCGTACCGGATTCTGGTTTTTTTCTAATAATTCATCCTTTATATATTCTATGTCAAATTCTTTATGACACCCCAGGCAATGCGAAGTTTGAATCTGCCCATGGATCTGTAAAACCCTTTTGGAACCGGCTTTTTGATGCAACCCGTCAATATTTTGAGTTATAATGCATTTTAAAAACCCTCTTCTTTCAAGATCAGCTAAAAAAACATGAGCCTGATTGGGATTTTTTTGCAGTATTGAAAGTAAAAATGTTTTACTGAAGGCATAAAAAATTTCGGGTTTTATCATAAACAGGTCGATAGAAAAAACATCTTCAGATATCTGGCTGTACAGGCCATCCGGGCTTCGAAAATCAGGAATTCCGCTTTCAGTTGAATGCCCGGCCCCTGTTAGAGCCACACCGTATTTGCATTGTTTTAATCTTTTACCTAACTGTTCGACCCTGCTGGATCTGTTCATGTTTATCTCAATTTATTCGTTTTAAATCGTAAATCAAGGTGCCTCAGGACAGCGTCTTTTTTCTTGACAAAATAATTTTTTATATTATATTCTGGCTATTCTTTTAAATTTTATCCCAAGGAGGATAGGCGAATGAAACCAGTGATTGATGCTGATGCCTGCATAGGTTGCGGAGTTTGTGAATCGGTTGTTCCTGATGTATTTCAAATGCAGGATGATGGGAAAGCCCATGTTATTAAAGAAGCCGGTGTTGATGAGACACAGGTCCAGAGTGCCGCTGACCAATGCCCCACTCAGGCTATAAAATTAGAATAACGTTTATTTTTTCTTTTTCTCTATTTTAATAATCTTTACTTTTTCAATACTCCGTTGGGTACTTTCAAGAACAATAAACTTATAATTGTTGTACAGGAAGGAATCATTTTTTCTGGATATTTTGCCGGAATGGTATTCAATAAATCCGGCTACGGTTTCAAATCCGCTCTTGGGAAGTCTTAATCCCACTTCTTCAAACAAATCATCAATATCCATTCCTCCGTCAACCACCCATTCATTTTTCCCTGCGATCTTGACGATCTCTTCTTCGGCCGGGTTTGAATCATCTTCAATTTCGCCAACTATCTCTTCTACAATATTTTCCGGAGTGATGAGCCCGGACACGCCGCCATACTCATCAACAATAAAGACAATAGGACTTTTTTTATTATTCATCTCGAAGAAAAGCTCGTCTATCTTTTTCGTTTCAGGCACATATAAGGCCGGTACAATATATCTCTTGATGCTCTCATGCGCTTTGGCCTTGAAAAGATCGTATACATTCACATAACCGATAATATTATAGGCTTTTTTCTCGTATATGGGTATCTTGGTGTATCCACTTTTTCCGCTTTCTTTTATAACATCGATCACCTTGGCATTATGAGACAGCAGATGTATATCGACCAGAGGCACCATGATCTCCCTGGCATAGGTGGCCCCAAAATCGAACACGCTGTAAAGGATTTTCTTATCAAACTCTTTGATGACACCCTTTTTCGCCGTGATATTGAATACCGCCTTTAAATCCTCCCTGGTTAAAAGGGCTTCGCTTTTTTCCCGTTTAAATCTTCTCAAAAGAGGCATATTCCTTACGGTCTTTATGATAATATTAACCACAGGAGTAAAAATAAAATTGATGACCTCGATAAATCCAATGGTATGGATCAATACAGGTACAGCCACTTTTCTAAAAATAGATTTTGGCAGTATCTCGGCAAAGATCAGAATTAGCACAGTAATAGCCACTGTAGAGTAATATTCTCCTGCGGGACCATATTTTCTTATAAACAGCATAGAGGCCAGCGCAGCCGCTGAAACCATACAAATATTGGTTCCCACCAGCAAAGAGCTCAATACCCGGTCAGGATCCTTGATCAATCTGAGCACACGTTTTACTTTTTTTGCTTTTTTGGGGTCATGAGACAGGGCTTTTAAACTCAACTTGCTGGCGGAAATGATGGCTGTCTCAGACCCGGCAAAAAAACCCTGGAACAGGATAAACCCGATGATCAATATAAAATAAAGGATCTCCATCAGGGCACCTCGACAATGACGGTCAATATTTTCGGACCTTTCATCTTGCTGATGGCAAAATCAAAATCCCCGATAATGATCTTTTCGCCTCTTCGAGGGATCTTTTCTGTATGCTCCATGATAAGTCCGCTGATCGTCTCGGATGATTCGGTTTTCAGGTGACACTTGAAGATCTGATTGAATTCCGAAATCTCCATATCCCCTTGAATAAGGTATTTGTTCTTTCCGATCTTCCTGAACATGCCGTTCTCTTTCTCATATTCTGTTTTATATTCTCCCATGATCGTTTCAATGACATTCTCTATTGTCACCACTCCCAGTGTACCGCCATACTCATCCACCACGACCGCAAAATCTTTTTTTTCATTCTGGAATTCCCGTAAAAGATTATTGATCTTTTTATTTTCAGGAATATAGAGTACGGGTTTGATGATCTCGCTTATACTTTTCTCTCTTTTCAGGTTAAAGATCAGGGGTAAAATATCTTTTTTTCTAATTACGCCCTGAATACTGTCCTTGGTCTCTTTGTACACCAGAACTCTGGGGTAATCATGTTTAATGATGTTATTTATAATATACTTGTCACCTTTTTCTATGTTGACAGAATACACCTTGGGCCGTGGCATCATGATCTGTGACACTTCTTTATTGATGCTCTGAAAAATATTCTCTATAATCGCTTTTTCGTCTTCGTCAATGATGCCTTCTTTATGGCCTATTTTAATAATGGATTCTATGTCTCCCTCTTTTTCGGGTTCGGCAGAATACTTGATGATCTTGTTTGTGATGATATCCGCCAGGTATTGGAAAAGAATAGTAACGGGACGGAGCAGAATGACGATAATCTTCATGGGATAAGAAAATCTTCTGGCAAATTGCACCGGTTTGGTGATCGCTACCATCTTCGGAGATATCTCCCCGAACATCAGGATGATAATACTCATCACTCCGATAGTGATTGACGTTCCGATGATATCGGCCATCTGTAACTTACTCATGATCTTTATGGCCAGCCCGGAAGCCACGGATGACGCTAAAATATTAACAAACATGTTCCCGACCAGTATGGTGATCAGTAACCGGTTAGGATGAGTTAAAAGATTATAAACCGCCCGGGATGGATTCCCCTTCTTTTTCAATTTCTCCCGCGTGATATAATCAATGGAAAAAAAGGCCGATTCAGAACTGGAAAAAAAGGCCGAGAGAACCAGTAAAATAATAATACGGACTATTTCTAAAGGAAGCGCGTCTTCCAAGTCGTTATTTTCACCTCTGCGCTAGCTCTGCGCCAGTAATACCTTATTGTTCTATCATGGAAATCATATTGCTCAACAGGGTATCGAATTGGTCAAAATTATTGATCATATCGTTCTTGTCAAGGATGAAGGTAAACCCGCTTCCACGTATCTTCCCTTCCCATTCCGGGGTTTTGTTCCTTATAAGAAAAATAATATCGGTCTTTTCATTAAAAGACGTTATCTGAAATTCATTGATCTCTTTTATCTTCTGGATCATGGCGTCCGCTGAATCATCACCGTCAAGAGAAACGATAACAACCCGGGGATTTCTATTTTTCATGCTGACAAAAAGACCTTCTTTATTATCAAACCCATCCAGAAATTGAACACAATGTGTCTTAAGGATCCTTTTTATGTTCAATGAAGCATGAGGGTCTTTTTCATAAAGCATGACCCCGAAGAGGGCTTTTTCAGGGATATAATAAATTTCCGGATCTCCCTGTAAAAGAGCACTGAATTCCTGTGATTGAAGAAACGCATCATCCATGGGCTCACCGGACCGTTTCAGGGGAATGGAATGGTAATTAAACAGATTGAAGCGTGAGACGTTCCCTCCGGTTGAAAGTTGATCAATAAAATCTTCCTTTTTTTTAGCCTTCCTGATCGAGTTCAATTCCTCTTTCAGATCAGGCAACTCATCCTTCGTGAGTTTTTCGCCATACTCTATGACACGCCTGTTCTCCTGCGGGATATAGAGATCATTTAAAATATAGACCCCTTCGCCGGAAATCACTTTTTCCATGAGCCCGGAAAGTTTCATTCTCAATTTGGAAGTTTTGAAAAAATCAGGATAAGACGATAAAAGTTTCTTTAAAAGAGAGCCGCCGGGAGGCATCAGATCATCTGTTTGTGAAACATCGAGCATCGGGATCTCTTTTTCAATAAACTGAAAATTTTTTGTAAACACCCTTGTCTTGATCTTGGGGAGTTTGTCTGTTGATTTTTTAAAAAGAGACACATCATTATCTCTGTGGCAGACCTTGAGTATCTGATTAAGGACCTGCCCTATCTTTTCCAGAACTGTTATGGATTCATTCTTCATGGTCTCGCTGAAAGATGTACCGGCAGGCAATTTCAGGTAATGACCCATGTCCAGAGAAGAAATAATATGTTTACCCTGTAAAAATTCTGGTGACTCTAAAACAATACCTAATGGAATCTTCATTTACTTTGTTAAAACCCTATCAAAGATAGCGAGTAACAGGTGAAAAATCAAGTTTTAATCTGATATGATAATCTGATCAATATCTCCCTTAACAGTTTGGCGGCAAAAACAGACGAGATAAATGACGGGTCACAGCCGGGATTGATCTCCACCACGTCAACACCGATAACACTTTGAAAGGGAAATTCTTTCAACCATTTCATGAAATCAATGAAATTAATACCGCCAGCTTCGGGATTACTCACACCCGGCACAAAACCGGGGTCAAAAACATCCATATCAATAGAAACATATATTTTCTTCCCTTTAATAATATAATCCATTTTTTTAAAATCATCAAATGAATGCAAAATATTATTTTTTCTGGCAAACTCAAATTCTTCTTTTGTGCCTGATCTGGCTCCCAATAGAACAACCTTAAGACCCATATCCACAATCCTTCTCAGGACTGTGGCATGAGACAATTTAATGCCAAGATAATTATCTCTCAGGTCCGTATGGGCATCCAGACAGACGAGAATCATATCTTTGTATCTCTCATGCAAAGCCTGGACAAGGCCAAGCGTGACCAGATGCTCTCCCCCCAGACTCACCAGGATCTTATCACTGTTCTTCCTGGCGAATCGAAAGACTTTTTTTACCGCCCGTTTCGTATCACCGGGTGAAATGTCAATATCGCCTGCATCAAAGAACTTGAAATCATCCAGGCAACGATCCTGATAGACAGAATACGTTTCTATGGATTGGGAGGCCTCCCGGATGGAAGCAGGGGCAAAACGACTGCCGGCTCTGAATGAAGAAGTCCCATCAAAAGGGATCCCTGAAATAAGGATCCTGGAATTTTTCCTGTCTTTACTGGCACCTAGGAATGGATTCACTTTAAAAGATCCTTTGCAAAATTTGGCATACTGAAAGTAGCGAGATGAATATCTTCATTATAATATTGTGTCTTAATCCTTGATTCCCTGTATCTTTTTTTTACAAAATGCTTTACTGGATCATACTTCTTTGAAGCATATAAAAAGCTCCAGAAGGATAAAGGATAATCCGGGATACAGGTTAAAGCCGGTCTGGTGAGGGGGAATATCCTCTTTAATCTTTTATAAAAATTTTTAAAATATTCTTTCAAATAAAAAGGCGACTCCGACTGCCCGATAAAAATGCCATCTTTTTTCAATATCCTGTAACAGTTACAAAAGAACTCTGCAGTAAAAAGACCCTCTGCCGGGCCCACGGGATCAGAAGAATCCAGCATGATAATATCATAGACCTCTTTCTTGTTCTTTACAAATTCAATCCCATCGCCCACAATAATATTGGCTCTTTTATTATGGAACTGTGAGCTGATGCTCTGCAAGTATATTCTGGAAGATTCCAGAACCTTTTCATCTATCTCCACCATATCCACATTTTCTACTGATCTGTGTTTCAGGACTTCACGTAATGTCCCCCCGTCTCCGCCGCCAATGATCAACACATTTTCCGCACCGGGATGAATAAAAAGAGGGATATGAGCCATCATTTCATGATAGATGAATTCAAACCGCTCGGTCAGCATCACAATATCATCCAGTATCATGATACGGCCATGAGACTCTGTCTGCGCGATCCTCACCCTCTGGAACTTGCTTTTCTTATCATAAAGAACTTTATTAATCTTGTATCCATATTTAAAACCCTTGTGCGATTCAAAAAACCAATTTCCCATTTCCTTTTTCCTTTTGTCAATACAATGGATATTAAATATCATCCGGGTGAACGATTTTCCCGGCCACAGCGGAAGCGGCTGCTACCGCCACACCGGCCAGATAGACTTCACTCTGGATATGACCCATACGTCCGACAAAATTTCTGTTCGTGGTGGATATCGCTCTTTCTCCCGGTGCTAAAATCCCCATATGTCCACCCAGACAGGGCCCGCATGTCGGAGTGGAAAAGGCGACCCCGGCGTCCAGAAAGATCTCTACCAGCCCTTCTTTCACGGCCTGCTTGCAGATCTCCTGAGTGCCCGGCAGGATGATAACCCTTACATTTTTATTCACCTTTCTGCCTTTAAAGATCTTTGCCGCGATCCTCAAATCCTCTAACCGGCCATTGGTACAGGAACCGATAACAGCCTGATCTATCGCGATATTCCCGATCTCTCTGACATTCACCGTATTCTCGGGAAGATGAGGCTTTGCCACCTGGGGTTCGATTCCTGACACATCGATCTCGATTGTATCGCAGTAGGAGGCATCTTCATCGCCGGTATAGACCTTGTAATCTCTTTTCGCGCGTTTTTTTATATACTCCTGTGTCTTCTTGTCCACGTCAAAAAGTCCGGCCTTTCCCCCGGCTTCAATCGCCATATTCGACATGGTGAATCGATCAGCCATGGATAACTCTTTAACAGCCTGACCCGTAAAATACATAGCCTTGTAGGTGGCTCCATCAACACCGATCTTTCCAATGGTATAAAGTATCAGGTCCTTGCCGCTGACCCATGGATTCCGTTTCCCGAAATAGATGAACCTCATGCTTTCAGGTACTTTAAGCCATACCTTTCCTGTAATAAAAGAAGCGGCCAGATCAGTACTTCCCACACCCGTAGCAAAAGCGCCCAGTGCCCCATACGTGCAGGTATGGCTGTCCGCTCCAATTACCAGATCCCCCGGCAGGACAAGCCCCTGTTCCGGCAATAGAACATGCTCTATGCCAACCCGGCCTGTGTCAAAAAAATGGATAATATTATACTTCCTGGCAAAGTCCCTTAATACCTTGGATTGAATAGCACTTTTAATATCTTTATTAGGGGTAAAATGATCGGCAACAAGGACGATCCGGGAACGATCCCATACATCAGAGGTTTTTGTCCTTTCAAATTCCTTAATGGCCAGAGGGGCGGTAATATCATTGCCCAAAGCCACATCAATACTCGCTTCAATGAATTCACCTGGGATTAGATTTTTTTTATTACTCTTTGCTGCCAGTATCTTTTCCGCTAATGTCATACCCATATTTTATTCCTTTATTTTTATCCATGAGGATTTAATACGCCAATGTTAGATTTAAGAATTTATTTCTGCAACATTAAACATCTGTTGATAGCATTGATATACGATATCGCTGAAGCCTCAATGATATCAGTACTTGAGCCAATACCAAAATATCGATTATTTTTATAGGAAATGATCACTCTGACCTCACCCATGGCCTCTTTTCCACCGGACAGAGATTTTATTATATAATCTTCCAGTTTGGGCTGTAACCTGACGATCTTGTCGATCGCATTATAGATCGCATCAATGGGACCATCCCCATAGGCGGCCTCGCTGTAGATCTCTTTTCCTTTTTTTAATTTAATAACCGCTGAAGGGACCACATTTATGCCTGTCAGGACATGGAAATATTCCAGTCGATACCACTTTATCGATTTTTTCAATTCCGATTCAATAATCGCCACCAGATCATCATCATAGATCTGCTTTTTCTTGTCCGCTACCTCAAGAAATTTCTTATATATATCCTCCATCTCTTTCTCATTAAGTTTATATCCCAGTTCCTGCACACATTTAATAAATCCATGTCGTCCGGAATGGCGACCCAGAACAATATGAGAGATGGTTCGTCCCACCGATTGAGGGGTCATGATCTCGTACGTTTCCCGTGCTTTCAGCATTCCATCCTGATGGATCCCGGATTCATGGGCAAACGCATTTTCCCCTACAATAGCTTTATTGGGTTGAACCGCCACCCCGGTTAAGATAGTTAAAAGCCGGCTTGTAGGATAGATCTGTTTTGATTCAACTGACACCATTTTATTCATGATATCCTTACGGACCTTCAAGGCCATAACGATCTCTTCCAGCGCGGCGTTCCCGGCTCTCTCTCCGATCCCATTGATAGTGCATTCGATCTGATTGGCTCCATTCTGAATAGCCGAAAGAGAATTGGATACCCCGAGCCCCAGATCATTGTGACAATGAACACTCAGGACCACTTTCTTTCCAAGATCCGGTATATTTTCAATGAGTCGTCTGATCAGCTGACCAAAATCTGAAGGAATGGCATATCCGACAGTGTCGGGTATATTAATAGATCTGGCCCCGCTTTTTATGGCCAGATCGACGATCTCGCATAAAAATTCAAATTGACTGCGTGTGGCATCTTCTGCTGAAAATTCAACGTAATCAACCAGAGAACAGGCATATTTCACTGACTCAGAGGCCAGATTCAATACTTCTTTCGGTGTCTTTTGCAATTTATACCGCATATGGATATCAGAAGTGGCGATAAACGTATGGATACCATGTTTGGGAGCATGCTTGACAGACTCATAACAAACATCAATATCTTTTTTTACGGCTCTGGCCAGCCCCAGGATCCGCGGTCCCCGAACCGTTTTTGCAATTCGTTTTACCGCCTCGAATTGAACAGGGGATGAAACAGGAAACCCGGCTTCAATAGCATCAACTTTGAGTTTAGCCAGTTGCCTGGCCAGATTCAATTTAGCTTCAATGCTCATACTAAAACCCGGAGCCTGTTCCCCATCTCGCAGAGTTGTATCAAAAATATATATTTTATCCTGTTTTGACATTAATGATCAACCTTTACTTTTTTTTGATCCATGACATCATTTTTCTGAGCCTGGCTCCGACCTGCTCTATCTGGTGCTCACTCATATGCCTTCTGGAAGCTTTAAACGACGGCCGACCGGCCTGATTCTCAAGGATCCATTCCCTGGCAAAATCCCCTGATCGAACCTCTGACAGGATATTTTTCATCTCCTGTTTGGTTTTATCTGTTATGATCCTCGGACCTCTGGAATATTCTCCATATTCAGCGGTATCACTGATCGAATAGTTCATATTCGCAATACCGCCTTCATACATGAGGTCGATAATGAGTTTCATTTCATGAAAGGTTTCAAAATAAGCGATCTCTGGCTGATATCCGGCCTCAACCAGGGTTTCAAATCCTTTTTTACAGAGTTCTACAAGCCCACCGCAGAGAACGACCTGCTCGCCAAAAAGATCTGTCTCTGTTTCCTCCTGAAAGGTTGTCTCAATGATCCCGGCCCTTCCGGCTCCAATACCACAGGCGTGAGCCACAGCCATCTGATACGCTTTTTTAGTGGCATCCTGATAGACAGCGATCAGGGCAGGAACACCTGATCCCTGTTCATAGGTCCGCCTGACAAGATGTCCCGGCCCTTTAGGGGCAACCATATACACATCTATATCTGAAGGAGGCGTGATCTGCCCGAAATGGATATTGAATCCATGGGAAAAGACCAGGGCTTTGCCTTTTTTCAAGTTATCCTTTATCTCTCTTTCATAGACCACTGACTGGATCTGATCGGGAACAAGTATCTGGATTACATCCGCCATCTTTGAAGCTTCGGCGGCGCTGAAGGGTTTGAATCCTGCTTTTTCAGCCATTTTATAATTCAGAGTACCCTTCACTTCGGCCACAATGACATCATATCCACTATCCCGCAGATTCTGACCCTGCGCATGTCCCTGACTCCCGAATCCGATGATCGCGATCTTCTTCCCTTTTAACGAGGCGGGCTTATTGTCTTTGTCATAATACATCTTCATGGATTGTTTACCTCCGATATAATCATGATTATATATTCAGGCTTCGGGCTAACGCCACTTTACCTGTACGTACGATCTCTTTGATCCCGTAAGGCTTGAGCAATTTGATGATCCCCAGGACTTTGCTTGTTTCACCGGTCGCTTCGATGGTCACATCTTGATGGGAAACATCTATGATACTGGCGTGATATATATCGACTATCTCTATTATTTCTGAACGGTGAGTCGGTGTGGCCTTGACTTTAAGAATACAGAGTTCACGGACCAGCGGGTTCTTCCCGGTCAGATCATAGACTTTGACCACATCAATACTCTTGTTCAACTGTTTTTTAACCTGTTCCATCACCTTTTCATCCCCTTCGACGACGATCGTCATCCTGGACATGGTCGGATCATCTGTTTCAGCGACTGTAAGAGAAACAATATTAAATCCCCTGGCGCTAAAAAGTTGTGCCAGCCTGGCTAAAACGCCGGCATGGTTTTCCACTAATGTCGATATTGTATACTCCATAATATTCCCCTTTATTTTGTAAGTTTCAGGTCACAGAATGTTCCAGCATTTTGTTAATCGGCTGACCCGCCGGTACCATCGGAAATACATTCTCTTCCTGATCAACCCTGAAATCCATGATCACAGGGCCTTTTATGGCCAGGGCCTCTTTTAGAACCCCACGTACGTCTTTTGGATTCTTTATGGTATACCCTTTAACATTATAGGCTTTGGCTAATTGTTCGAAATCAGGGACCATGTCAGGACAATGAGAACCCGGCCCATGACAGATCGGAGAGCAGTCCTTATGCCTTCCCAGGCAGGTGAATGAATATCTCTTTTTAAAGAACAACTGTTGCCATTGCCTCACCATCCCCAGATACATGTTGTTCATGATAACCACCTTTACGGGGATCTGGTAATTTGATACGGTTGCCAGTTCCTGAATATTCATCTGGATACTCCCGTCACCGGCAATATCAACAACAGTAGCCTGCGGATTGGCCACGGCCGCTCCAATCGCCGCGGGGAATCCATATCCCATTGTCCCCAGACCACCGCTTGATAACAGCTGCCGGGTTCGCGCATATTTGTAATACTGAGCCGCCCACATCTGATGCTGACCCACTTCGGTACAAATGATCGCTTCCCCCTTTGTCAGATCATAGAGCTGTTCCAGTACATACTGTGGTTTTATCACTTTCTCACTTTTTGTATAGGACAGGGGATACTTTTTTTTAATATCCTTAACATAAGCAACCCATTCTTTTATATCACATTTTGAAACATACTTTAAAAGCTCCTTTAATACCAGCTTTACATCCCCGACGATGGGCATGTCCACATCAACACTTTTACCAATAGAAGAAGGATCAATATCAATATGGATGATCTTGGCATGAGGAGCAAATTCATCCAGCTTTCCTGTCACCCTGTCATCAAACCGCGCGCCGATGGAAATGACCAGATCGGAATCGCTTACAGCGATATTAGCATACTTTGTCCCGTGCATACCCAGCATCTCGAGACTCAGGGGATGCAAGCTGGGGAATCCTCCCAGTCCTAAAAGAGTCATGGTTACAGGAATGCCTGTTTTTTCAACAAGGCTCTTTAATTCTTTATCCGCTCCGGAGAGGATCACACCACCGCCGGCATAGATAACGGGCTTTTTGGCTTCCATTATCATTTTTGCAGCCTGCTGGATCTGTTTGATATTCCCTTCATACGTAGGGTTATAACCCCTTATATTCACCTTTTCCGGAAGCTTTTTAAACTCTGTTTGAGCCTTTGAAATATCAGAAGGGATATCTATAAGAACCGGTCCCGGGCGGCCGGTTTTCGCTAAATAAAAAGCTTCTTTTATAACTCGAGGCAGATCCCTGACATCCTTTACCAGATAATTATGTTTTGTAACAGCATATGTGATGCCGGTTGTATTGACTTCCTGAAAAGCGTCATTACCTATCATCTTGGTCGCTACCTGCCCTGTAATGGCCACCATGGGAATGGAGTCCATATAAGCTGTCGCAATGCCGGTGACCAGGTTCGTGGCTCCCGGACCCGAAGTGGCCATGCAGACACCCACTCTGCCGGTTGATCGGGAATATCCATCAGCCGCATGAGCGGCAGCCTGCTCATGCCGCATCAGGTAAAATTTGATCTTTGCTGAATAATCAAATAGTGTATCAAAAATAGCAATGACCGAGCCCCCGGGGATCCCGAATATTGTATCCGTCCCTTCTTCGATCAGTCCATTGATTAATATCTCCGAGCCTGTTCTTTTCAAAGCGATCACATCCTTTTATTAAATTTGTTAAAAAAGGACACCGTCCCCTTAAAATTGGTAATCTGTATAATACTATAACATATATTAAATGTCAAGTGAAAATGGCCTGACCTTTGTTCTTTGAAAATTTCCCTTGACCCTTTAAAACAAAATCGATATAATTGACCATGTTCCTTTTTGCGGCCGTAGTTTAATGGTAAAACCCCAGCCTTCCAAGCTGGTTATGTCGGTTCGATTCCGATCGGCCGCTTTATATCAGTATACAATGAGAATAAAAAACATTTATATTATTATTTTACTCTTTCTCTTCCTCTTTCATTGTTCAAAATCACAGGTAGAGATGGCCAGGGATAAAGAAAATTTTGCCAAACTTACCACTCAGGGTGATATTTTATATAATGATTCGGATTATGTGTCCGCTCTGCCTTATTTTTTAAAGGCAGAAAAGATCGCTCCTAAAGATGGCTTATTACTCTACAAAATCGCCTTCTGTTATGATAAAGGGGAAAAGGACCTTGTCAATGCTAAAAAATACTATGAACGATCATTGAAATTTCTTAAAACCAATGATCATATCAGTGAAATGGCCGGGGCTTATTTCAATCTTGGTGTGATTGCCCAGCGCAAGGATAATTTTGAAGAAAAATATAATCATTTTGCTGCCGCCTACTCGCTGCTCAGCAAGATCGAGGAGATGGGAAAAGCCTCAGGGATCGACTTTTTTCGATTGGGATATTATGCCATGGACAGCAAACAGTATGATCTTTCCATAAAATATTTTAAAAAAGCCATTCATGCTCTGAGTGTTGAAAATCCAAACCATTTTTACCATGCCGGGGCTTATTTTAACATTGGCAAGATCTATTGGGATAATAATGATATAAAGCAGGCTCTTTCTTACTGGAAAAAGGCTCTTGATCTGGAACCTGATAATGCCATGTATAAAGAGTGGTATGACAAAGCCCTTTTAGAACAAGATTAAAGCCTTATCGCTCCGATCGTAAATAAAAAAGCTATAAAGACAGCTACCGGTGATATAAACCTCAAAAAGATCCCCCATAAAGAAGCCAGTGTAACCACATGTATATCAGAATTATGACTGGGATCATCCTTTAGCCCGGCCAAAAGAGCGATCAGATGAACATCTGCAAAGTTAGCCGAGCCATGTCTGATCTCATCCACAGCCGGTTTTACTCCCCAGACCCATCCAATAAAAACAGAGATGAAAAAGCCGCCCAGGGGCAGAAAATAATTCGAGGCCAGATTATCTACAAAATCAAAGAAAGATTTTCCTGCGATTGAAACATGTTTCCAGACCCCAAAAGAAAGCGCAGAAGGAATACCCAATAAAAAGATAAACGTACCAAAAATAACAACCGCCAGAGTCCTTTTCATCTTTAATTCATCCACAAAATAAGCGGTCACGACCTCTAAAAGAGAAACAGCCGAGGTCAGAGCCGCGATAGCCACAAGGGAAAAGAATAAAAGACCCCAGAAAGACCCGAAGGTCATTTTTGCAAAAACAGCCGGAAGTATATTAAAAACCAAACCCGGCCCGGCATCAGGCGGAAAACCCATGGCAAAAACAGCCGGGAATATAGCCAATCCGGCTAAAAGGGCGATTACTGTATCAATGATCACAACCATAAGTGAAGACTTGAATAAATTCTCGTTCTTGGAAAGGTAACTTCCATAGGTTATCATCGCTCCCATCCCAAGACTCAGAGAAAAAAAAGCATGGCCCAGAGCAATAAGAACAGACCGGGAAGACAGCTTTGAAAAATCCGGGCTTAAATAGTACCTGACCCCTTCCATAGAGCCCTTCAGAGATAAGCCCTTGAAAACAAGGACCAGGATGATAACAAAAATAGTGGGCATAAGGATCTTGCTCCACCTTTCTATCCCTTTCCTGATGCCTTTATAGACAATAGCTATAGCCAGGAACATGAATACGGCGTGACATAAAATACTGTAATAAGGGCTGGCCGTAAAGTTACTGAATTCAGAGCTGGAATCTTTTATCGTTGAAGCGAAACTGAATCCTGTAGCAACAGATTTAAAAATATAACCCAGAGTCCACCCTCCGACTACACTGTAAAAAGAGAGAATTAAAAAGCCCGCTAAAACCCCCATATAACCCGCCAGTTTCCAGAACTGTCCCCGGTGAAGTGACATATAGGCGCCTACGGGATTTCGCTGAGTCTTTCTTCCCACTACGATCTCAGCCAGCATAACCGGCAACCCGACAAAAATAATGGCTAAAAGATATACCACAACAAACGCGCCACCCCCGTTCTCACCTGTGATATAGGGAAATTTCCAGATGTTCCCCAGACCCACGGCTGATCCGGCGGCCGCCAGGATAAATCCGATGCGACTGCTCCAATGTTCTCTTCTTTCCATATTTTTTTCCTTGAATTTTTAAATAAAATAATTTTTTCTTTTACAATGTCAAGAAAAGCCAGTTCCCTACAGATTGCTTATTTCTGTGCGGTTTTTATATTCATTCACAAACGCCGTATCCAGGTTTAGTTCCAGCTGGGCTTCTCTGATATTATCCTCGGACAACCAGTTCACAGGACATTGTTTGTCCGCAAATATTCTCAGGACCACATACTTTACGGGAATATCCTGAAGGATCCGATGGTGCTCTGTTTTCAAAAAACGGTCATGCTCCTCATCATAAACAGCCACGGATCTGAGATCATCCTGCCTTAAAATACTTTCTTTCCCCTCGCAGGAGGAAAACAGGTTATGGTTGCGAACATCGATGATACTTCTGGATATAACAAATTCTGATGAAGGGATCAGACGCTTCAGCTTGCTTTTCATCTCTTCTTCGTTTATGATATGATCTTTCTTCATGAACTTGTAAATATAGTTCTCCTCTTCAAATATGGTTTTAAAGACCGTCTCTCTTTTATCAAGGATATTAAGCCAATAACGGGCGATCTTTTTTTTCTCTCCCTTCTCGTTCTGCCAGACCCGGATCTGCGAATTCAAGCTGAAATCATCCAGAAAAAGAAACTTGTCCAGATCTTTATGGATATTCCCAAATTTCATGATCTTGAATATTTGAGGTATCAATTTCCCGAAAGAAAATTCCAAAAGCTGTTTTTTTTCATTAAAATAAACATTCTTGAACATATTCAGGCGTATATCAAGAAAAGATCTCAGGGCCGGAAGAGCACATTTATTGATGGTCAGGCCCCGGATGGAAATAAAGGACTGGTCAAAGAGTCTTTTATAATTGATCTGTCCGATTTCCTTGACCCCCGAAAAGTACTGGTCCCTCAGCAAAAAATCGATAGCATCAACATTGAACACACCGAACATGATCTTGGCAAAGACCCTTTCCCAGAAATCAAACGAACCAAGGTCCTTTGGCATTTTTATAAATTTGACAACAGATTCTGGTTCTATGGTTTTTTCAAAAGGGCCAAAAGGCGAGACCTTGATCTGGCGCAGAATATCACCCATTTCTTCGGTGATGATTCTGGCTGAAATATCTTCATGAGTTTTTTCATATAATGGATAGGTATAGATCTCATCAATGAGATGACCAAAAGGAGCATGCCCTATGTCATGCAAAAGCCCGGCTAATCGAAAAAGTTCAACAACATAATTCTCTTCCGGAATGAATTCATCCGGAAAGGTCTGTCTGAAAGTAGGATAAAGTTTTTTCGCCATATCCCCTGCCAGATGCATGGTGCCCAGAGAATGTAAAAATCTTGTATGCACACTGTTCGGAAATACAAGCCAGCTGGTCTGCAGCTGAAGGATCCGCCTCAAGCGCTGGAACCAGGGAGAATCGATCAGGTCTTTTTCTGATTTTCCGTCATGGGATTTAGTAAAGTAGATATAATCATAAATAACATCTCTGATCCATTCCAGACCATTTATCATAAAACAAAAAATATAAACATTCCCTAAAAAGTCAACACATTTCCTTCACCGTTCTTCGCTTAAAAAAACCAAGAACGATGAACAAAGAACATATTAGTTTATTGACATTTTCCTTTCTCTGCGTTAAATTATGATTAGATGATATGAAAAAATTAATATTCATCATTTTATGCCTTTTCTGTTCATTGAACCTGTACAGCCAAAAGCTTTTGATCTTTATGGATGAAATGCAGACAGACCATTTAAAAGCCTATGGTGTGGTATACTGGGCCCTGACTCAGGGTGAAAGAGCGGAATGGCTCCTTAATTACAGGAGCGGATCATTTCTCATCGATGACTCTCAGGAAAGCAGGGAGAAAGCGAATCTAATGGGAGTCTCCTTTCAACCGCTTGACAGCGATCAGCTGACATCCATCTATCAACAGATAGAAGAGAATAATATGAACCAGATCTTTTTAGATAAGGCTCCCAGAGTGGCTGTCTATGCGCCCTCTTTTGCCGAACCGTGGGATGATGCTGTGAGGTTAGCCCTTGAATACGCAAGCATTCCTTACAAAAGGCTATGGGATGAAGAAGTGCTTTTAGGTGAGCTTGAACAATACGACTGGCTTCATCTGCATCATGAGGATTTTACCGGCCAGTATGGCAAATTCTATGCCAGTTATAGAAAAACACAATGGTATCAAAAACAGGTCTCACTTTTTACTAAAATGGCCAGGGAACTGGGTTATAAATCAGTTCAGTCAGAAAAATGCGCTGTGGCTAAAATGATACAGGCTTATGTATCTGCCGGTGGTTTTCTCTTTGCCATGTGCGCGGCCTGTGATACCATTGATATTGCATTGTCAGCGGAAAATATTGATATTGTCCCTCAAGAGATAGACGGAACCGGTTTTGATAGCGATGCTCAGAAAAAACTGGATTTTACCAAATGTTTTGCCTTTGAAAATTTTCAGCTCATTTTTGATCCTTTTGTATATGAATTTTCTGATATTGATATTAATATCATGCAGGAAGGGCTTTATTACAAACCGGACACATTCAGCCTATTCGACTTTTCTGCCAAGGAGGATCCTGTCCCCTGTATGCTTACGCAGAACCATAAGAACGTGATAAAAGGTTTCCTGGGCCAGACCACCGCGTTTAACCGCAAAGTGATAAAAGACTCTGTCACTATTTTAGGTGAAACAAAGGATACGGATAGAGTACGCTATATCCACGGCGAATTCGGCAAAGGCACCTATACGTTCCTGGGAGGTCATGATCCCGAAGATTACAGGCATCTTGTCGGTGATCCTCCCACTGACCTTTCCTTGCACAAAAATTCTGCAGGATATCGACTTATTTTAAACAATGTCCTTTTCCCGGCAGCGCACAAGAAACGGAGAAAAACCTGATCCATGGAATTTAAAGTCCAATCTAAATTCCAACCTGCCGGGGATCAACCAACCGCCATAAAACAGCTGGCAGACGGAATTAAAAAAAAGCACCGTTATCAGACCCTTTTAGGGGTGACAGGGTCCGGCAAGACCTTTACCATGGCGAAAGTGATCGAAGAGGTTCAGAAACCCACTCTGGTGATATCGCACAATAAAACACTGGCTGCTCAGCTTTACCGGGAATTCAAAGAATTTTTTCCAAAAAATGCCGTGGAATACTTTGTCTCTTATTACGATTACTATCAACCTGAAGCCTATGTCCCGGCCAAAGACCTTTATATTGAAAAGGATTCCTCCATTAATGATGAGATCGACCGTCTACGGCTCAAAGCGACCAGTTCTATCATGGAACGGAATGATGTGATCATCGTTGCCACGGTATCTTGCATCTATGGGTTGGGGTCACCTGAGGATTATAAAAAGATGCTTCTGTTGCTTGAAAAAAACCAGGTCATTGACCGGGATAAGATATTAGAAAAATTGATCAAGATCCAGTATGAAAGGAATGATTTTGACTTTGGGCGTGGAACCTTCCGTGTGAGAGGGGATACGATAGAGATATACCCGGCCTATTCTGAAGAGGCCGTACGGATCGAAATGTTCGGTGACACCATAGAGGCCTTGAGCCGGATCCATCCTGTTTCAAATAAGACAACCACATCTCTTGAAAAACTGGCTATTTATCCGGCAAAACATTTTGTCACCCCCCGCCAGAAAATCGACCAGGCTATAAAAGCCATCAGACAAGAATTGGAGGAACAGCATCAATACCTTGAATCAAAAAATCTCCTTGTTGAAGCGCAACGTCTTTTTTCAAGAACGAACTATGATATTGAAATGCTGAAAGAAGTTGGCTATTGTACGGGGATCGAGAATTATAACCGCCATCTTACCGGAAGAAAAGCAGGAGAAAGACCCGCTTGCCTGCTGGATTATTTTGACAGTGATTTTATAATGTTCATTGATGAATCACATGTTACTGTTCCACAATTACACGGGATGTATGCCGGTGATAGATCGCGAAAAGAGGTCCTTGTAAAATTCGGGTTCCGACTCCCGTCGGCTCTTGATAACCGACCCCTTTTCTTTGATGAATTCCTTAAAATGACCCACCAGATCATTTTTGTCTCGGCTACACCCAGAGAATATGAGATACAATCAAGCCAGACTATTGCCGAACAGCTTATCAGGCCTACCGGACTTGTTGATCCTGAAATTATTGTCAAACCTATAGAAAATCAGATCGATGATCTGATAACAGAGATCCACAAAACCATTAAGCATAAAGAGCGTGTTCTGGTCACAACACTGACCAAGAGAATGTCTGAGGATCTGGCCAATTATCTGGCTACTCTCAATATTAATGTCAGATACCTTCACTCGGAAATTGAGACCATTGAAAGAGTGGAACTTTTACGTGATCTCCGAGCCGGCCACTTTGATGTCCTTGTGGGTATTAATCTTTTACGGGAAGGGCTGGACCTGCCAGAAGTATCTCTGGTGGCTATCCTTGATGCGGACAAAGAAGGGTTCTTGCGTTCTGACATTTCTTTAATACAGATCATGGGGCGAGCCGCAAGAAATATCAGAGGCAAGGTTATCCTCTATGCTGATAAAATCACAAAATCTATCCATAAAGCCATAAGTGAAGCCAGCAGGAGAAGAAAGATCCAGATAGCGTATAATAAAAAGCACAGGATCATACCTAAAAGCATTGAAAAGGAAGTGGTCGACATCCTTGAGCGAAAAAAAGAAGAGTCACTTGACTTTGACAACATTATTGGGCAGGCCAAGGAGAAAGTGAGATCATACAAGATGTCAGATGCCCAGTTCAAGACTAAATTGATCAGCGAGCTGGAGAAAAAGATGTTTGATCTGGCAAACAATCTGGAATTTGAAAAAGCCGCCTATATCAGGGACTTTATCAAGAATATGGATGATCCTGAGAACAAAGGGTTCAAGGACCCTGGGATTCAAGGATTCAAGTGAAGATTCAGTATATTAAGTTTAGTCACTTGAACCCCAGATTCCTGGAACCCTCGAACCCAGAACAAAAAGTCAGATTAATTTGTATTGGATAATTAAATACATATGAAAAACGATCAGTTAGTGGAACTTGTGACCTATTATGATCTGGCCCAGTTTGGTAAGATCGAAGCGGTTCTGAAACAGTACAGGATAAAGTTCCTGAACCGAAGCTTTTTGGATTCCGCTTATAACGGTATTTACACATTGAAACATGGTCTCGGCAAGATATTTATTTTTCCTGCAGACGAAAAAAAAGCAAAAAAGATCCTGAAGCAAGAAGGATTGCTGTAACTATCATTTTTTTGAAAAAACAATCTTTTTTTTAAAATCTACAGCTACCCTGTCCCCTTCTCTCACATCGCCGGAGAGGATCTTGAAGGCTAAAGGATTCATAATCTCCTGCTGGATCACCCTCTTTAACGGTCTGGCTCCATAAATCATACTATAGCCTTTTTCTCTCAAATAATCCTTTGCCTGGTCAGTTAATTGTATTTGTATCTTTTTTTGTTCAAGATTTTTATTCATGTGATTGATCTGTATATCCACGATTTTTTTCAGATCATCTTTGGTAAGATTTTTAAAAACAATGACTTCATCGATACGATTTAAAAATTCCGGTTTGAATACATCCTTCAACGACTGTCTCACCTTATTTTCAATAGCAGTAAAAGAGCCTTTTTTCTCATCCATCTCCATTAAAAATTGGCTGCCAATATTGGATGTCATAATAATGACGGTATTCTTGAAATCCACGGTCCTTCCTTTCCCGTCTGTCAGACGGCCGTCATCAAGGATCTGTAAAAGGATATTAAATACATCCGGATGGGCTTTTTCTATCTCATCGAACAAAATGACACTGTAAGGTCTTCGTCTGACAGCTTCGGTCAGATACCCCCCCTCTTCATAACCCACATAGCCCGGAGGGGATCCGATCAGCCTGGCCACAGAATGCTTTTCCATATACTCGCTCATATCCACTCTGATCATCGCCTTTTCATCATCAAAGAGGAACACGGCCAGCGCCTTGGTCAATTCCGTCTTTCCAACACCGGTCGGGCCTAAAAAGATAAAAGAACCGATAGGCCTTTGGGGATCCTGAATCCCTGCGCGTGCCCTCCTGATAGCATCAGAGACAGATTTGATCGGAGCAGACTGCCCCACAACGCGTTTGCTCATCTCGTCTTCCATTTTCACAAGTTTTTCCACTTCACCCTCAAGTAATTTGGAAACAGGAATACCTGTCCATTTTGATACGATCTCTGCAATATCCTCATCATCCACTTCCTCTTTCAGCATCATCCTGTTCTTCTGGATATCCTGCAATGCCTTACCCAGATTTTCCAGATCTTTATTTAATCCCATCAGAACACCATAGCGTATCTGGGCGACCTTGTTCAGATCACCTTTACGCTGTTCATTCTGTTCTTCTATTTTAGCCTGATCGATCTTTTCTTTTGTTTTTCGTATCTCGTGGATCTTTTCTTTTTCAAGTTTCCAGTGGGCGCCAAGCTCTTTTTTCTTTTCATTCAGGTCAGCCAGCTGTTTCTCGATCTTCTTTAATCTTTCTCTGCTGGTTTCATCCTTTTCTTTCTTTAAAGCCTGCTTTTCTATTTCCAGCTGCATGATCTTTCTTGTTATCTCGTCCAGTTCCTGAGGCATGCTGTCTATTTCTATCCTGAGCTTGGAAGCCGCCTCATCCACCAGGTCAATGGCCTTATCAGGTAAAAAACGATCTGTAATATAACGATGGGAAAGGAGAGCAGCGGCCACAAGCGCTGAATCCTTTATTTTAACCCCATGATATACTTCATATTTTTCCTTCAGCCCTCTGAGAATAGCGATTGTATCCTCAACATCGGGTTGCCGAACAATGACGGGCTGGAATCTTCGTTCCAGCGCAGCATCTTTTTCAATATGTTTTTTATACTCGGTCAAGGTAGTGGCACCGATACATCGTAATTCTCCCCTGGCCAGAGCTGGCTTGAGCATATTAGAAGCATCAACTGCTCCTTCGGCGGCCCCAGCACCAACTACTGTATGTAATTCATCAATAAAAAGGATGATCTGTCCTGATGCCTGGCTGATCTCTTTCAGCACCGCCTTTAACCTTTCTTCAAACTCCCCTCTGAACTTGGCACCGGCCACCAGAGATCCAACATCCAGGGCCAGAAGCCGTTTATCTTTTAAAATATCAGGCACATCGCCAAAGGCGATCCTCTGGGCCAGGCCTTCGACAACAGCGGTCTTGCCCACACCCGGCTCACCAATAAGCACCGGATTATTTTTTGTGCGTCTTGAGAGCACCTGGATCACCCTCCGTATCTCATCATCCCGCCCGATCACAGGATCCAGCTGGCCTTGTTTCGCTTTTTCCGTCAGATCAATGCTGTAACGTTTTAAAGCCTGGTATTTCTCTTCAGGAGATTGGTCAACCACACGGCTTGATCCTCGGATATCCATTAAAACTTTCAAAAGATCATCCCGTTTGATCTTGAGGCGCTGGAAGATATCTGAAACAGGAGAAGACACCTCTTCCATAGCGATCAAGATATGCTCGGTTGAAATAAATTCATCATTCAAGGCAGAAGCCTCCTGTTGCGCTTTCTCGAGAACCTCGTTCAATTTTGGTGAAATATATATCTGGCCGGTCACCCCTTGAACTCGGGGTATCTTTTCCATCTGTTCTTTTAAAAGTTGTTCCAGATATGAGATCTTGATCCCTATTCTTTTCATGACAGGAATGACCATTCCCTCATTATCTTCTAATAAAGCCAGTAATAAATGGACCACATCAATATTCTGATGGTGATGCTCCTGAGCTATTCCAGCGGCTTTTTCCAGTGCACCCTGTGCTTTCAGTGTAAATTTTTCCAATCTCATCAACTATCTCCTTATCAGATCATAAAAACTCTTCCCCTCTCCAGGGGGTTTTACTCCCAGAATATCCGCTATAGTCTGACCCAGATCGGCAAAGCTTTCTCTTGTCCCTAAAAAAACGTTCTCTTTCAACTGCTTACCGTATCCAAGGACAGGTACGTACTCTCTGGTATGATCCGTTCCGATAAATGTAGGATCATTGCCATGATCTGCAGTAATAAAGAAAGTATCCGTATCCCTCATCCTTTTCAGATACCCATCCAGGGCTTTGTCAAATTCCTTCAACGCTTTATAGTATCCTGAAACATTTCTTCTGTGCCCGTACAGCATATCAAAATCAACAAGATTGACAAAAACAAGTCCGGTTGTTTTTTCATTTAAAATGTCAAATACAGCCTGGATACCCTCGGCATTATTGCCGGTATGCAGACTTCGTGTTATGCCCTGTCCATTAAAAATATCATGTATCTTTCCCACGGCAATAACCTCCTGACCCGCCTCCTTTACATGGTCAAGAAGCGTATTATCAGGAGGGGTCAGGGAATAATCTTTTCTGTTCTCTGTCCTTTTGAATTCTCCTTTTTTTTGACCCAGAAAAGGCCGTGCTATGACCCTTCCGACACAGTGATCCCCTTTTAAAAGATTCCGTGTTGTTTCGCAAATATCATACAGTCTTTCCAGGCCAAATGTCTTCTCATGAGCCGCGATCTGGAACACACTGTCGGCACTGGTATAGACAATGGGATAACCGGTCCTCTGGTGCTCTTCTCCAAGATCCTGGATGATCTGGGTTCCTGACGCCGCCATATTGCCCAGATAACCATCAAGGCCGTTTTTACGCATAAACTCTTCCAATACATCTTTAGGGAACCCATCCGGATAGACGGGGAAGGCCTTTTTAAGGACCAGCCCGGCTATTTCCCAATGACCTGTTGTGGTATCCTTACCGGGTGATCGCTCTGCCATTTTTCCATAAACACCTTTGCTTTTCCTTCTGCCCTTTTTTGGGTTTATAAGGTTTAAAAGCCCCATCTGTTCCAGGTGGGGCAGATCGAAATTCTTTACCTTTTCGCTTATATGCAAAAGGGTGTTGGCCCCCACGTCATTATATTTATCTGCATCAGGTAAATAACCACAACCCGCACTGTCCAGCACAATTAAGAATACTCGTTCGATCATGGAATTCTCCTTTTATTAACTGATTTTATTGTAAGCACAGCCTTGATCATTGTCAAGTTGTCACAGGACCGGAATTTTACACTGGCTATTTCGAATATTCCAGCATCCTGTTCAAGGCTGCCTGAGCGTTGCGGATAATAGGATCAGGCAAGTTTATTTCGTATTGTTCACAGGTAAAAGACCTGAGGACATCCTCAAGACCGGTCTTTTTCATATTCCGGCACAGCGTGGGTTTTGACGCAGGATAGAATATTTTATCAGGAGCCTCTTTTTTCAGCCTGTCGATCATTCCCTCTTCGGTGGCGATAATAAATTCGGTTTTTTCTGAATCTTTCACAAATTTGACCATACCATTCGTACTCGTCACTTCATCAGCCAGTTCAATGATCTGGCTTTCGCATTCCGGGTGAACTAACACTAAAGCCTCAGGGTGTTCTTTTTTCATCTTTTTCAAATGTTCTTTATTTATCCGGACATGGACAATACAGTATCCATCCCAGAGTTGGATCTCTTTTTCCGGAACACGGCGTTTAACAAAATCACCCAGATTCTTGTCCGGTACAAAAAGGATCTTCCTGGCTTTGATGTTTTTTACAATTTGAACGGCATTCGCTGATGTGCAGCATATATCACTGACCGCTTTTACTTCTGCCGATGTATTGACATAACTGACCACAAACACGTCCGGATGTTCTTTTTTATAGTCAAGGATATCGTTTGCCGTAACCATATCGGCCATGGGACATCCGGCATCAAAGACCGGCAAAAGGACCTTTTTATCCGGTGAAAGTATCTTGGCTGTTTCAGCCATAAATCTGACACCACAAAAAATGATCATGGGGTTTGATGTTCCTTTGGCTTTTCTGGAAAGATCAAGTGAGTCTCCCAGTATATCGGCAATATCCTGGATCTCTTTCTTCTGATAGTTATGAACAAGGATAACAGCATCTTTTTGGCTTTTTAATTTTTGTATTTTTTCGATCAAGGCTTTCATGATTTATACGATTTGAAGGATTTTACGAGCTGTCTTTTCAAGATCCCCTTTTCTCCCCAAAAGAGATTTAACTTTTTTCAGGGCCTTTTGCTGATCCTGCCGATAGGACCGATTTTGAAGTATCTTGAGACACTCAAGCGATATGTTTTCCGGAGTTAAATCTTTTCCCACCAATTCTTCCACGATTTTTTTCCCAAATAAAAGATTGACCAGGCTGATAAATTTAGTGCGTATTAAAAAATATCGGATCAAAAGGTAGGACAATTTACTGAGGTTATACACAACAAGCATGGGAACAAGAAAAAAGGCCCCTTCCAGAGTTATCGTACCAGAGACCATAATGGCGCAGTCGGCAATATTTAATATATCACAGGTTCTGTCTTGCAGAACCATTGTGTTCTGTAAATGATAGGTTTTTATCTTCTCCTGCAAAATATTCTTTTTTATGTTTGACGCGCATCCCATAAGGATAAACGTATCAGGCATTTTCGACTGGATCAGGCAAACCCCCCGGCAAATGACATCCAGATTATATTTGATCTCCTGAGCGCGGCTCCCCGGGAATACCGCGATCAGTTTATGCTTCTTCGGTATATTCAATCTTATTTTCAGATCTTTATCTCTGATCCAGATATTCTCCGTGACAGGATGCCCGAAGAAAGTATAGGGGATCCTTTCTTTACCATAGATCTTTTTTTCAAAATCAAGAACAGGAATGACCAGATCGATATATTTTTTAATCTCTTCCACTCTGTGATAATGCCAGGCCCATATCTGAGGCGGGATGAAATAAACGGTCTTTATGCCCAGGTCATGACAATACCGGGCTACCCTTAAATTAAAGCCGGGAAAATCGACCAGAATAACCATATCCGGTCTTTGGCTTTGTAAAAAATGAAATACCTTTTTCAGTATCTTTTTAATAAGAAAGTACTTGCTGAGTACCTCGATAAAACCGATGATCGATATATTTTTATAATCCTCCAGGATCAGGCATCCTTCTTTTTTTAACAGCCCGGAACCGATGGCATAGAATTTCAGGTCTTTTCTTATCTGCTTCATATACCGGATAAGGTTTTTAGCGTGAGTCTCCCCGGATAGTTCTCCTGTAAGAATAAAGATCTTTTTCATTTAACCCCTATGATGCTGACATTATGCTTTGAAGCGATTTTTTCAATCGTCTTTTTATCAATCAATAATACCCAGTCAGATTCCAGAACAATACTTTTTATATTCGCCCGGATCAGATTTTTAAGTGTTTGAGGTCCAAAACCAGGAATATCAAATTGAGGGTTATGATCGGGTTTACTGACCTTGATAAAAATAGCATTTCGAGTCAAGTAGGGTCTTGACCTGTTGATCATTTCATCAGTACCCTCAATGGCTTCTACAGCGATGACCATACCATTTTGAACGATAAGTGACTGTCCGATCCCCAGAGAAGCGATTGTCTTGGCTATCGGGAATCCTGTATCCAGATCACGCTTTTGTTCTTTACTTATCCCTTTGCCGATCATAAGCCCTTCTTTGACAAGATCGCTCTTGAATAATTTTTTCTGGGAAAGGACGGAAATCCCCTTTTTTTCAAAATAATTCACCAGTTTCTGCAAAACTGAAGAATCACTTTTATCTTTGAGGGACAGCAGCAATTTCACAGCCACAAGATCAAATTTTTTCTTTTTAAAAGTCTCTGTTTTATTTATCTTCCCGATAAAAAGGATCTCCTTAACGCCTTCCTTTTGAAGTATTTTAACGTTTCTTCTTACAAGCCCGGGATAGGATTCATAGAGCCTTATTCCCTTGAACGCCTTTAATCCGTTGATATCGATACTTCCCTTAAAAGCGATCACCACAATTTTTTCATAAAAGGCCCTGGCCTTTTTAATGGCTTCAAATGATACAGCACCACCGCCGGCTAAAATCCCAATACTTTTTTTTATTTTTTTCATAATGTTTTTTTATGGATGACCTGAAAGTATTTAAGGGAGAGATAATTGGAGCAGAGCGGAGTTGAACCGCCGACCTCTTCCGTGCGAGGGAAGCGCTCTCCCAACTGAGCTACTGCCCCGGTTTTATTCTTTTACAATAGCAAAAAAGACCAACCCGATAAGGATGGCTATTCCGCCTGCTGATCCTTTTATAAGGATCAATAGATCTTTATACCAGCCCAGACAGGGAATGGTTCCAACAGGAGGAAGGTATAAAAAAAGACCCGCCAGGATCAATATTAATCCTGCCAGTATTTTTATTATCGCTTTCATATGCCTTTCACCTCCTAAAAACTAGAAAAAAAAATTACCATGTATCCTTGATCTCGCTTCCATCATAAGAAGGGAGCGTAAACTCATTACAATACGCCTTTATCTGATCAAAATAAACATAAAATGGCTTGAAGCTTTCCTGCCCGATCTGATTTTCTATAATAAACGCCAGTATTTTCATGGGCCGGTAATCCAATCTATTGGGGTCTATCTGGGGGATCTTCTGGTCAATATTATCGATCACCATCTCCTTCCACCCAAAGAACTGCAGGGAAGAAGGCTCGGGTTCAAGCGTATAAATACCGTTGAAATAATTGGAAAATCTCACCTTTATAATAAGGTTCTTATTTCGCCCATTTACCCAGAAGGAGACCTTTTTACATACTCCCGGCAAATGGATAGGAAGGATCGGGGTCACAAAAACTTCATTGGCATATTTTGAACCGATCCTGAGGATCTTTATGCCCATTACATTGTTCTTCGGAGAATCCTGAAGACCTTTGGGAGCGCCGGGTATGACGGCCAGGCGGGGATTTCGATAATAGTATTCAGGTTGTGCCGTCCGGGTATTGATCACCGGCCAGTTGTAACATTCCTCAAAATTATCTATAATAAACCATTTCCATTCACCTTTTGATTCCTGAGCATAAATTGAAAAAGATAACAGGGTTGTGATGATTAAAAAAAAGATAACCTTTTTCATGGGATCCTCCTTAAAGCTTAAGGATACGTATCAATACTATTAAAAATAATTAAAATGTCAATTAAAATTCTAATTATATGGATACCGGTCCTGGATCATTGATCCTGGCGTTATTCGTTATAGACCCGTATATCGTTCAATTCCCTGAAATATTCTTTATAATCGAGACCATAACCCACAACAAAAATATCCTCAATTTCAAACCCTTTAAAATGGATTGGCACGACAACTTTTCTTTTAGACGGTTTGTCTAACAGGACACACACCTGGATATCTTTCGGTTTTTTGAAATCCTCGAGATACTTGATCAAATAATCCACTGTTATCCCGGTATCGATAATATCCTCAATGATCAAAACATGCCTGCCTGAAATGTCTATCTTCAGATCCTTGACAATCCTTATTTTTCCTTCACTTTTCACGCCATCATAACTGGAAAACGCCACAAAATCCATAATCGTGGGGATGGTCAGATAAGAGGACAGATCTGACAAAAATCTGAAACTCCCCTTTAGATTACATATGAGCACCACTTCACTTTCGCTGTAATGATCTGATATCTCTCTGGCCAGATCCTTTATTTTCCTCTGTATCCTTTTTTGAGAAATAATTATTTTTCCAAGTTTTTTATAATATATCGTATGTTTCATTGTCCCGATCAAAAAAGTAAATACTCGTCAAATTTTTTTTTCTGCTTGTTCTTGCCTTGAAAAATGACACCGACAGCGGCTTCTATTTGAAGGGCCTTAGCCGAATAGGTATTCACGATCGTATCTAAAAAATCGAGTGATTTTATATTTACAGGATGCAGATAATTAATTAATATGATATTCTTGTTCTTTGTAAAAATTTGTTCTATGGGATAAGTATATTTATCGTTCTTTATCCCTATCAGGATAACATCATTTTTATCCCGCCCTATCCTGTCCATTGTAATGTTCTTTATTGACATAAATTGACAATTCGGGAACCATTTTCGAACCTGAGTGAAAAGACCCCTGTCCTCTGCTATCACGAGTATCTTGAACTTTTTAAATGATCTCTGTTCTCTGAGGGGGATGAGATTTTTTCTGTTCTTAACAATATCTGTTGTTAAATAGCTCAAGGTCCGGGCTAATTTTTTATTTTTGTCAGACCCTATCATTCTAATACTTTCTTTGTCTATTTTATAACTCTTGATCCGAAAGATCTTTGAGGAAAATATTTTTTGAGGATTCGTTGTGGTAAAAAGGAAAGCCTTGGCATAGATGATTTTTCTTAATGAATCATCCACCTGTTTCTGAAAATTCTTATCCTTTTTATACTGTTCCAGCAGGTATTGAAAAACCTTTTTCACGGCATGATAATTTTGATTCAATACAACGATATTGACCCCGGCTTTCAAAGCCATATAAACGGCTACTTCCAATTTGTGGTTTTGTTTAATACTTTCCATGGCCATTTCGTCCGAAAAAACAAGGCCGCGGGCCTTTAAAGAATGACGGATATACCGGTTGATCATGATCCTTGACAGAGAAGCCGGCAAGTAATAATAGGATCGATAATTCATTCTATCAACTTTTTCCATATATTTTACTATGCCCGGGAAAGCGATATGAGAACTCATTATCCCCGTAACAGGTGATTGGCTTAATGTTTGAAAGGGAAGCAGTTCGGTATCCTTCAATGTTTCATAATCATGATAATTTGTCAATGGCATATTATGTGAATCTTTTGACAGGCTTCCATGGCCCGGGAAATGCTTGATAACAGGCATGACATTGAGCTTTGTATGAGCTTTGATGAACTCATTAGCCATCTGTGTCACCACCTCCGGATCCGATGAAAAAGCCCTGGGCCCGATGACCCAATTTTTATCGTTCAGATCAAGGTCGACAACCGGGGCAAAATTGACATTGATTCCTGCTGCCGCTAACTCTGAGGCAATGATATGGCCTGCCAAAAAGGCTAATTTCTTATCTTTTGTTCTTCCGATAGCCATAGGAGAAGGAGGGATGGTAAAACCTTTTTTAAGATGAGCGATCCATCCGCCTTCCTGATCTGTGGCCACAAACATAGGGATACCTTTGTTCTGTTTTAAAGATAGATTCTGCGCCTGACTGATAAGTCTAATGAGCCTATTTTTACTGACGAAATTTTTGCCAAAGATCTTCATGTTCCCAATATTATATTCTTTGATCATCTCTGCCAATCCCTGATCCAGGTCAGCTGATCGTGGTGCGATCATTAACAGCTGTCCTATCTTCTGAGAAGGGGTCAATGTTAAAATAAAAGTTTCCAGTCTCTGCTTATTGAATAAGATGATGCTGGTTCCCAGAATAATAAGCAAAGCGATGATAATAAAAATGATAGTATATTTATTTGTCAGATTCATAGGATTATTGTGTAAGAGCAAAATATATTATATTAATACCCATCTGTATAGCCAACTCCCGTTTCTGAAGAGAATCGTGATGGACTTGCTGCTTTTCCCAGCCATCAGCGATATCAGCATTATAGGCATAAAACAGGACCAGCCTGTTGTTAATAAATATCCCCAATCCTTTTGGCGGGCCCGGATAATGCTCATGAATTTTTGGCAATCCATTTGTGAATTTATAAAAACAGGAATATATAGGATGATCAAAAGGGACAGTTACAAATTCTTTGTCCGGAAAAACTTTTTTTATCTCGCGTCTCAGATGCGTGTCCAGACCATAATCATCATTGCAAAATAAAAAACCTCCGTTATACAAGAATTGTCTTAGACGGACAACTTCTTCATCTGTAAGTCGAATATTCCCATGCCCGTTGATGAATAGAAAGGGATACAGAAAAAGATCATCATCTGTCAATTTCACTATCTTTTCCCTGGGATAGATCTTGACAGAGCATCTTTTTTCCATTTGATGCAAAAGATTTTTCACACCGGTAATACCATTGTACCAATCGCCACCACCGCCATACTGGACAATGGTAAACACAAAATCATAATCGGAATAAATATCACATGTCAGACAGGGGGACAGTATCATAAAAAAGAATATTACTAAACTAACTCCTTTTGCTCTCATATCGGGTTCAACTATGGTTCTATTATTTCATCGCTTTCAGGGATACAAGCTGGACAGCCATTTTCAATTGCAGATCCGTATCCAGATCATAAATAGGAGCTTTTTTATTCCTGTATTTTTCATTTTTAACAAGTCCTCTGATAATGGGTTCGTCCAGATCCAGATCTTCGGAGACCAGTTTCTTCCGTAAATTCTTAATATCTTCGTCATTATAATCCGTTTTTTCTTTTAAAAATTGCTTGATATATCCCTTCTTTCTGATTTCCTCGATATTGGCCATTTCTTTTTTCGTCAATATCAGGGGTTTTACTTCAATATCCGGTTCAATCCCCTTCTTATGGATCAGGCGCCCGCCGGGTGTATAATAATATGCTGTTGTATATCTCAAACCGTACCCATCCAGATTAATAACCGATTGAACAGAACCTTTTCCGAATGATTTAACCCCCACAAGCACCCCTTTTTTATGGTCCTGTATCGCTCCTGCAAAGATCTCTGAAGCCGAAGCAGAACCATGATTAATAAGAACGGCCAGAGAAACGTCATCAGAGACCATCGTTGTGTTTTTATTGGCATAATAGTCTTTATTTAAAAAAATATTAAAAACTCCTTCACGGGCTCTTGTATAAACAATCAATCCTTCAGAGATAAAAAGATCGACAATGTTAACAGCCACATCTAAAAGACCCCCTGGATTATTCCTTACATCCAAAATCAGGCTTTTGACCTTTCTCTTTTTCATGCCACGTAAGGCTTTTTCCAGTTCACGGGGCGCGTTCCTGTTAAAAGAGATTATTTTTATATATCCGATCTTGTTATCTATCACAGTGCTTTTTATAGCTTTCAATTTAATGATCTGGCGTGTCATGGTATAATCTAAAAGTTCATCCAATCCTTCTCTTTCAACTGATATCGTCACTTTCGTTCCCGGTGTACCCCTCAATTTATTGACCACCTCATTAAGTATGGGATCCTTTACTGGCTCATTTTCGATCTTTATGATCTTATCCCCGGCCAGTATCCCGGCTTTCTCCGCGGGTGTATCCTCCATAGGAGATATAACGGTCAGTATATTATCCCTTACCCCGATCACGATCCCCAGCCCCCCATATTCCCCCTTTGTTTCAATGGAAAGCTCTTCCTTTTGCTGAGGAGATAACAGGGCTGTATGAGGATCATCCAGTGTTCTTATCATACCATTTATCGCCCCGAGTAAAAGGTCTTTAGGATCCTTCTTCTCTACATATTCATCTCTCAGCTTTTTATATACTTTTTTAAACAGGTCCAGGAACTGTTCTTCATCATCAGAGCCCTGAACCTGAAGCACAGAAAATCCGATCAAAAAGACTAAAAGAACAATTATCCTTTTAAAAATAATAATTCTGTTATATTTCATTTTCATCCTCATGGCGCTATAAAATAGTTATGAAAAAATTAATACATTTCCTGTTAAAAAGCAAACTTATTTTATAATATTTTTGTCAGGTAGTTTTTATCCCGGATATTTTTGATCACTGATCTCTGGTAAATCCTTGTGATTAAAAAGGCCAGATAGATACCTGAAAATCCGCAAAGCGCAGAAATTAATTCTGTGGCTTTATTTTGAAAAAATCTGTAAAGATAAAGCGAATACAAAAGATAAAAAAGAAAGAAAAAAAGAACAGGGAGCATATATAGAATAAAACTGATCTTTACTTGAACAGCAGGAGAAATAAAAACTTCGACCGTATCATTTATTTTAGCCCCCAGGCCATCATAAGCGAACACCTTTCTTCCGGTGGGGCTTGCCGGGTGACACAACCCACATGATTCACACTGGGCTTTTGAACTTATTAATACTTCTACCAGTTCACCCTTTTTTCTGATAACACATCCTTTTTCAATCATCGCTTGGCAAAATATCTTAAATGGAAATAGGGATTAAGGGCCTTGCTGTACTTTCTGATCTCAAAATGAAGGTGTGAACCCGTTGCCATGCCGCTTCGACCCACATAACCGATGACCTGGCCCTGTTTCACTTTTCGTCCATGTTTTACTCTGATTCTGGACAGATGCCCGTATCGGGTGGAATAGCCTCCCTTATGCTTGAGAATGACCATCTTTCCATATCCGCCATAGTTCCCGGCAAAGATCACCTGTCCTGAAGAGGAAGCCTTTACCGGAGTACCATAAGCGGTGGCAATATCCAGACCGGTATGAAAATGTCTTCTCCTCGATATGGGATGCCTTCGCCAGCCAAAACCAGATGTGATTCGTCCAAAGACCGGCATTAAAAACCGTCCTAAAAGGGAGATCCTCTCTTCCAATCCGAGCTTCCCTTTAGGAATGAATATATCCTCACCCTCTGTTATGGAGTTTTCATCCACCTCATTGATATTCAAAATATCTTCTTCCGGGACCTTGAATTTTTCAGCGATCCCCTCTAATGTTTCACCTGGTTTTACTTTATAGAATATTCCATCTTTATTGGGTATCATGATCTCTGTGTCAGGCTGAATGATATGCACATTTTCCAGATTATTGATACTTAACAAAGCATCCATGGAAAGGCCTGTTCTTTGAGCAATATTCCACAGGCTATCCCCTTTCTTGAATTTATAAAGAACGATCTTCAGATCAGTATCAATAAGGCCTCCGCCTTTGCCGTCATATTTTTGATTAAAGATCTCGATATCATGGAGCAGCTGACGTGAGATACCATCATCACCATCTAATGATTCGACATGTTTCCCATCATAATCCGGTTTATGGGTAATGAGTAAAACGAAGAGAATAACCAGTAAAGACACGATAAGAATCAATCTTTTTTCTTTTAACATGCTCACTTTCCCCTCCCTATTATTCTCGTTATGCTGACTTGAGAAATATACCTAAAAAACCTGATTATGTCAATAATTTTAAAAATATTATTTTACTTTTAAAATAGATAAAAAAGCTTCCTGGGGAATATCGACATTCCCGATACGTTTCATCCTCTTTTTCCCCTCTTTCTGCTTTTCTAATAATTTCCTCTTTCTTGTGATATCTCCCCCATAACATTTTGCGATCACATCTTTACGCAAAGGAGGAATGCTTTCCCGGGCGATCACCTTTGAACCAACAGCCGCCTGTATGGCCACTTCAAAGAGCTGGCGTGGTATCACCTTTTTTAATTTTTCTACGATTTTTTTTGCCTGATAATAGGCTTTTTCCCTGTGGGTAATGATGGACAAAGCATCAACTGTTTTTTTATGGATCAGGATATCCACCTTGACCAGATGGGAAGCACGAAATCCCGTCATTTCGTAATCAAAAGAAGCAAAACCACGACTGACAGATTTAAGGCGGTCTAAAAAATCAAAAATGATCTCTGACAGCGGAATGTCATACACGAGTTCAACACGGGTGGGATTAATGTATTCGGTTTTTTGATATTCCCCTCTGTACTCCTGCATCAGTTTCATGATATTACCGATATATTCTGAAGGTGTGACGATAAGGGCCTGGACAAAGGGCTCTTCAATCTTGTCGATTTTTTTCCCGATCGGAAAATCAGATGGATTGGTTATTTCCTGTGTCTGGCCTCCCTGTACATGGAGCTTGTAACTTACATTGGGAGCAGTTATCACCAGATCCACATCAAACTCTCTTTCAAGCCGTTCCTGAACGATCTCAAGATGTAACAATCCTAAAAACCCGCATCGGAAACCCAATCCTAACGCCTGAGAATTATCCGGCAATGAGCTTAAGGCCGCATCATTCAGTTTTAACTTTTCAATGGCTGTTTTCAGATCATCGTACTTATTCCCCTCAACAGGATAGATCCCGGCAAATACCATAGGCTTGACTTTTCTGAAGCCTTTCAAAGGACTGGGGGCCGGTCTTTTTGAAAGGGTTATCGTATCGCCAATACTGACATCACTGATCTGCTTGATACCGGCTACAATATACCCGACATCCCCGGTGGAAAGCACATTGCATTTTTTATATCCCAGAATATAGTATCCCACTTCAGAAACTTCATAACTCTGCTTGGAAGACATAAATATAATCCTATCAGATCCTTTCACGTCGCCATCAAATATCCTGACTTTCAGAATAACACCTCTGAAAGAGTCATAATATGAATCAATGATCAAAGCCCTTAAGGGTTGAAGAGGATCTCCCTTGGGTGATGGTATCTTTTCTACGATCCTGTTCAATAAGGCTTCCACTCCCAGCCCGGATTTAGCGCTGACGGAAATAATCTCTTCTTTGGGAATTAACAGGGTATGCTCCATTTCTTCTTTAACTTTCGGTACATCAGCAGAGGGAAGGTCTATTTTATTGATAACTCCGATGATCTCCAGCTGGTTATCAAAGGCAATATTATAGTTGACAATGGTCTGGGCTTCCACGCCTTGAGCGGCATCCACAAGAAGAATCGCTCCCTCGCAGGCAGCCAGGGAGCGGGAAACCTCATATCCGAAATCCATGTGTCCCGGTGTATCGATCAGGTTCAATATGTAATTCTGATCGTTGTAATGATAATTCATCCTGACAGCATGGGATTTAATGGTGATCCCTCTCTCTTTTTCCAGATCCATATCATCAAGCACCAGAGAATGGCCACCTTTAGCTTTTATATGGGTCAATTCTAAAAGCCTGTCGGCCAGGGTTGATTTTCCGTGATCAATGTGGGCAATTATTGAAAAATTTCTAATATTCTTCATTGGTATCTTTTTATTATCAGGTTTTAGGTTATACAAATGGCGTGAAAAATCAAGCAAATTCTTTATAGTTTGGGGAATTCATACATATCGGCAAGATCTCTGTATATCGGGGAAGATTTGTCGGCAAAATCTTTAAATGAATAACTGTTAAAAACATGGTTATCATATCTTTTAATCTGTTGAAAAACCATTTTAGCCTGCTCTGTTTCCCTGTTTAAATAAAAAGCGAGAGAAAGAACAAGGTGATATTTAGCTCCCTGAGAATCTATTCTAAAAAGCCTGTGAAAAAATCTTGATACTCTTGTCTTTTTATTGTACAGATCCACTGTTCTTTGAATGAAAGGCAAGGCGTTTGGATAATTATTTGTCAACAGATACAAAAGGCCCATATTATAATTGAGGATAATATTATTCCTGTCTTCCTCCAGGACAAGATTCAACTGCTCCAGGGCCTTTTTATATTTCTTATATTTTAAAAAGATGATCCCTGATACGATCTTGTATTTTTTTAATCCGAGATCCTTCCTGGCTCGCATCAAATTGGCCATTTCGGAATAAGCCTGGGAACTATCTTTATCAGACAGATTGTCATAGGCTGTTTGAAGAAAGGAATAGATTTCAAGATCATAAGGATTGGCAGTAATAGCCTTTTCAAAATAAGTGATGCTGTGAGAGTAGTCATTAAGAATAAATAAATTCTTTCCTATGGATTTATTGATCATATAGGGATTAACAGGCTCTATGATATCCCCTCCCGTTTCGCTTTCAGACTCTGTATATATTTTTTCAAGATCAAAAAGATATTTTAAAGCGAGTTTGTACTTGCCCAGAGAAAAATATATTTTACCTAATTTATAATAAATAGAATAGCAATATTGATTCCTGTCCAGGGCTTGTAAATAGATATCCATGGCTTTGATCATATCACCGGAGTCTTCATAGACCTTCCCCAGAAGAATATACGGATAACATTTATCCGGAAATTTATCCAGATAATTCAAACAGGATTGCGCTGCATTTTGAAAATCATCTCTGGCAAGATATTCTGCCACGGTTCTTTCCAGGTTCCTTTTCAGTTCATCCGCCTGTAAAACCGTACCCGATAACAAAACGATAAAGAGAAATAAAATACCACATGCCCTTGTTTTGATTTTCATATTTTCTGTAATATATCCGATTAAAGGGAAATGTCAAGTCCGCGTAAGAGCAACCAGCGCGAGGCCTCCCTCAAGGAGACAGGGATTTTAACCACTAAAAATACTTAAATTATAGGAATTGCAGAGTCTTGTAGATTCAACTAATTTCAGTGACCTCTGTGGTCTTTTTATTTTTTCAGGGGTTTAGTCCTGAAGAATAATTTTGTAACGATCTGTTTACTAAAATATTGATTAATCTTATGGATGATCTCATTTTGCATATAGTTTAACTGGTTCGCCCATACAGGAGAGTCAACATCGATATAAAGCGTTTGTTTACTGATAAAGCCGGGGACGGTGTGAGCGGCCAGCACTTTCCCAACACAATCTTCCCAATGATTTTTCAGCATGGCCAGACCAAATCGACCTTCCCATTTTCTTTTTGAAATGATATGTTTTATGATCTCAGAGATTTTTTCCATTAAGACTGATCTCCTTTTTAAATTCTATGGATTGAAATTTATCTTTCTCCCTTGCCGTGATAATAAACTGTGCTCTCAAAGAGTTGATCCATTTTTGAAAAATATGGGTATTCTGATCATCAAGTTCAATAAAAATATCATCCATAAGGACAATGGGGCATTGTCCTGTTTTTTGAGAAAGGAACTCGAATTCAGAGAATTTCATAACCAGCACCATTTTCTTTTTCTCTCCCGCTGACAACACCTCCTTGGCTTCTATTCCTCTTTCGTTTTTAAATATCAGATTATCACGATGGGGACCAAAAAGGGTAAAACCAGAAAGTTTTTCCTTTTTTCTGTTATGATGTAATATTCTAAAAAAGCGGGAAGCGATATGATTAATGTCGTTATCCTTGTCCCCGGAATAGCTTTCTAAAATATCATTACCGTAGGCCAGAGTAAGGTGCTCCTTGATCTCTCGTTGCTTCCTCTGCCGGGAAAAGAGAACAGAAAGACAGTTGATATACTGTACTCTTTTAGAAATAAGAAAGGAGCCATATTCCACAAGGGGTTGATCCAAAATTTCGAGATTTTTTTCTTTTTGAGATGATTCATCCTGCTTGAGAACAAAATTCCTTGATTCCAGTATCTTCTGGTATTTATTAAGCGTTTGATAGTATTTCTTATCCACCTGCATGAAAAGTGTGTCCAAGAATCGTCTTTTAATATCAGGGGCTCCGTCAAGAAGGGAAAGATCATCCTGGACAAAAAGCACTGTTTTCAACATATCAAGATTTACGCTGTTTCTTAGCAGCACATTATCGATCCTGATTCTTTTCTTTTTCTTAGATTTTGAATAGACCTGCTCGATCGTATGCCTGGCATCTTTTTGTCCGACCTCTCCTTTTAAAGAAAAATAGTCCTGTCCATAAAGTGGGATGAAACTGTCGGATGACCGGAAAGAACGCCCATGCGTGAGCATAAAAATAGCCTCTATCATGGATGTTTTTCCTGATCCGTTTTTTCCAAAAACTATATTTTTATCATTACAGAAATCGACTATTTCATGAGA
>JAFGFC010000022.1 GCA_016931325.1 Spirochaetota bacterium
CCGGCAAAGTGGGCAATAATGCCAGAGCCATTGGTCCCAATGCCTGGCTTCTTCTGGCCCTGAACTATTATACCCTGACCACCAAAGACTCAAGCTATGTTGCGCTTTCAAAAGCTGTGGCTGACTGGATCATCAGCTTTCAGAACCAGTACAGGGGCGGGGTATGGGGTGGAGTGGATGAGCACGGAGGAAAATTCCTCTGGATGTCCACCGAACATAACCTGGACTGTTATGCCGGCCTTTCGGTCCTTTATCAAATAACAGGTAAAAAAAGATATAAAACCGTGGCTTTTGAGATCAAAAGATGGCTGGATGATTATGTCTGGAATCCCTGGACCAGACGGTTCTATAACGGCGGTGATGACCCCAATTTCGCCACGGATGTTTCCTCCTGGGCTGTATTGAGCCTTTTAGAGGAACCGTACTTTGTCTGCCTTGATTTTGCCGTTGATTATTCCGAGAACAGGCAGTTCTACAATCCCAATAAGATCGAGATAGCCGGATTTGACTTTGGCTCTTCTTATGCCCGCTCTCCTTATCCGGACAAGGACGCGGTCTGGTTCGAGGGCACAGGCCAGATGATACTGGCTTTTTATCTGGCTGGCAGGATCGAAGAATCGGATTATTTTCTGGAAGAGATGAAAAAAGCGCTGATAAAAAGCGATGCCCACAATGATTCGACAGGCCTGCCTTACGCGAGCAATCCGGGTTCGCCTCCCTATGGCGGATGGGTCATGCCGGATAAACCTATCTGTATCTCATCGACAGCATGGTTCTTATTTTCCTTGAAAAAATTCAATCCTTTCTGGGGTAACATAATAAAGCCCGGGGAAAAGAAAAAGATCGTTCCTGTTAAAGAGATAGAAGAGAAGGTCGAGGAAAAAGAGGAAAAGGAAGAAAAACCCCTTATTGATGAAAAGATAGAAGAAGAACTGTTCGGGGATTAAGAAAATTTGGCTAATCCCATCTATGTTGTTGATTAAATCTCAGCCATCCGTGGCTGATTTGATCCGACCTACCTCCTGCAGGTCGTCGAACAATTATTCTTGCCTTTGTTAAAAAATATACTATTTTACAGGTATTCCAATCACAGGGCTAAATATGCAATTAATAGAATGTTCCGGTTCTCCCTATCAGATGGGAACCATGCAGGGAGAACAATGCAAAAAGATAATACAGGAATCTGAAAAGTTCCTTAATAACAATCCTTTTATCAAACAATTACTGCATGATATCATCAAACCGAATTTATTGATCCAGAGTCTGAAAAAAATTGCCGGAATGACGGCCTTTCCCACCCTTTATAAGGAAAGAGAAGTGTATGACAGACTGAAAGGGATCGCTGATGGAGCCGGGGTAGCTCTGGAATTGATCTCATTCTGCCAGATCATGGAAATTCTGTTAAATCAACCTCTTTACAGCATTGGGGCCTGCACGACTCTGGGCATCACTGACAAATTTTATATTCACAGAGGCCCTGTTGTACTGAAAAATTTTGATTACATAAAAGGGTTTGAAAAATTCATTATCCTGAGGCGAAGCGAGCCGGGAAGAGGTTATAAAAGTATAGAGTTGACCTTTGCCCAGATGGGAGGGTGCCACACAGGGATGAATGAAAAGGGATTATGTATTTCCTATAACTACGGTCTTTCCAGGGAGGGTATAAAATTAAAGTTGCCCTATACCCTGATCTTTCAGAAATGTCTGGAAAAATTTGATAATACGTCTGATGTTATCAACTTTCTTCTGGATCAGAAATTCTCTCATTCCAGTATCGTCACGGTGGCTGACCTGGCAAACAATATAAAGGTTATCGAGCTGTCTCCCGAGCATAAAGCCATCAGAGAGATAGTCGATGGACGGTATACAGTGGCCACCAACTTTTTTATTACGCCGAAAATGCAGGAATATGATCTGCCTCATGACGCGTTTTATTCACAGCTCTTACCGAAAGAAATTCGTGGAATACGCATCCACCGGTCAAATGAGATCCGTTATAATCAGGCTCTGGAGATGATCAGAAAAAGAAAAAAAGTGTCTTTGAGATATCTTTTTTCTGTTCTTAAGGACCATACGCCGGGAACGGACGGTGATGATGATTCGATCTGCCGCCATTCTGACTTTTTTAATACGCAGGCCTCCATGGTCATGCTGCCGGCGTATAAAACAGTTTATGTCAGCATAGGGAATCCCTGTAAGACAAAATACAAAAAGTTTAAAATAAAATAGACGGGACGCGGTTACTGGATCTCGCAATCCCCCCATTTCTGGTCTTTAATATCAAAATTCTTTTCTAAATATTTTCTTCTTTTTGATTCGGAATAATGTAACTTTCTAAAGGCCAGGGTGATTACTTTATTCTCATAAGGATAAAGTGAAAATTTATAATAGACCTGATGGTCATAAAAATAAAAACCTTTAAAGATCTCCATGCCGTCCACGGCATTATAGGTGTCAATATAAGCCCCGTAACCCGTATCCATATTGATAATCCCGCGCGTGAAAGTATCCAGCTGATCAACAAACTTGTTCTTTTTGCTTAATTTATACAGACAGATATTGGATTTCAATTCCAGAAGCATATTGAGCAAAGAAGGCGATAATTTATTTTCAATGATAAGAATATAGTATTTTTTCCTGGAGGAATTGTTACGCAATTTATAACTGATAAAAAGATGGTTGTTCTGAAGGATTATATTTTTATCCATCTCCAGGTCATCAGGATAATTCAGTCTAAAATTAATGCCATTGGGAAAACGTGAATAATCGGCATCCATACATGTCTGGTTCTTGAATCTTTCGTTTTTGCCTGATGCGATATAGACCCGTTCGATAAGCGAGTCAAAGTTGATCATGGATGTCCCTGATTTGTAATGGTACCATTTTTTAAGGTATCCGGTGTCTGAATCAAATGTAAAAAAATTTTCCTTGTCAAAAAGGGTGATGTATTTATTATCATTCATCTCGTACTCGGTGCTGGAGATCTGGTAACGTTTGGGGAGGATGCTGGTCAGGGGAAAAAGGTTGAGGAGGATATCATTTAACGCGGGAGATAATTTTAACGTGAAAAAAAGAATAGAAAGATCAAAGATCTTTTTTTCATTGGGCGCCAGGTCTTTTTTAAAACGTAAAGAATAGACGGTATCGACCAGCTCTTTGATCTGACTCTGGGAAGCCTTATAAGTGGCGTCAGATACAATGAAAAACCGGTAATTGATATTTTGAAACCGATTGAGCAGTTCAAGATAATTATTTACTTTGGAGTACAGAAATAATTTGAGATCCAGATCAAAGTTGATCTCTTTATTCTGTGTCTGCTGGGAAAGTGTGGAAAGGACCTTTTCCATTTCAATAAAATTGAAAATATTAATGTGGTCTGTTTTTATGGTGATCTGGATCAAATTACTATTATCCATAATATTGGAAAATATCTTGTCCTGTAGCAGACCTTTTTCCTGCGAGAACCAGATGTCCTGTTTGTTTTTTAAAAGTTTTGATCGGTCCAGTTTAAAGAATTTTAATTTGTCATTTGTGATCTGATCTTTTAAAAGATCTAATAGATTTTTATTTTTCCATACTAAATAGACAGGCATGATCTCATTATATTCAATATATTGACCGATGGAATGAGAAGCATTGAATTCTACGATCTTGTCAAATTCTGAAAATGTCATGATATTATAATCTACAAAGAAGTTTACTGTAACTTTAGCCTGAATGAGATGAGCAGAAAAAAGAATGGCAATAATTAATCTTAGATATCTCACTTAGTGTTCCGAAGGAACGTTTATCGGGGCTGCCTTTTCAGGCGTCCTGTTGGACGCAGTCAGTCCCCCGGGGCACGCAAAGCAGTCCTTTCGGACTATTCCGAAGGGAGATCCTGAGCCTCCGGCGTTTCTTGAGGTTGTACCATATTATTGGAGGTGCCTTGTACCGGTTCGCTTTCAGGAGCAGGTTGTTGTGTCTGTCGGATCTCTTCGATTTTTTGTTCAACCAGGGAAGGTTGCGAGGATTGATAAATGGCGAAACCAAAAGACCCGGCGAGGAATAATACGGCCAATACAGTGGTTATTTTGGTGAGAATATCACCGCTTTGCGCGCCAAATATCGTCTGCGTGCTGCCAAAAAGCTCCATCCCTGAAGCCCGGCTTGACTGTAACATAACGATTAGTATCAATAAAACACATACAACAGCGAACATGATGAGAAAAAAGGTAACCATAAACACACCTCCAAAATATTAGCATAGTATAATAAATACGTATAAAATATCAAGTAAAAAATGTTCGAAAAATTAGATTTTTCATATGGCTCCGGTACTTTAATTTTTGCTCATTCTCGGAATTAATTCCTTTTAATTCCTCCGAGGGCAAAAATCTATTTTTAGGCTGCTCCTGCAGCCATCCCTGTGAAAATTAAGATTTTTGAATCCGCAAAAATTAAATACCGTCACCTTATTACTGAAAAAATAGTATTCCTCACTATGTGAAGAAAAGACGGATTTTTAAACCACAAAATTCCGAAGGTATCTTCGCCTTTAAATTTATAAAATTAGTATCCTCACTGCGGACACAAGGACAACTTTTCAATTCGTAAAAAAAAGGGCTCAGATATCTTGGGTATTTGACGGATGAGTCAAATACCCAAGCATCTTCGCCAGAAATAAAAATTGAAATCCTATTGGCATAAAAAGACTTCTTTATATATATGAAAAAGTAGTTATCCTCACCAGTAGTGAGAGGATGCTGAATAAAGAGTTGAAATTCTCTTTTTTTGTGATATATTAATAAAAAGGATTCGAGGGGTCGTGGATTCAGGGGTTCGAGTGTTTCAAAAGGAACTGTAGAATTTATTTTCACTTGCAGCCTGAAATTCTTGTATTCTCAATGAGAATATTAAAGGAGAACTTTATGGTAAGAAGAAGGTTCATATTTTCAATTATTATGCTGATATTTTCTACTTTATCCTACGCCCAGGAAGTAAAAATAAAAGAGATATTTGGCAGGGCTCAGGTTCTGCTTTTGTCAGAGAATAAACGTAACTGGCAGAATGCTGACCTTTCCATGCTCTTGTCCTCAAAAGATAAGATCAGGACCGGCAGGAATTCTTTTCTCAAGGTCCTGTTTCATGGTGATACCTTTATCATAAAAGAAAATACCATTATTGAATTAAATCAGATTCCGGAGATGGCCTCGCAAAAATCCATATTAAGGTTGATACGCGGGAAGATCAGGGCGATTGTCAATATTATTTCATCCAGGGGAGGGGAGGTCTGGATCCATACTCCTACCGCTGTGGTGGGAGTATATGGAACTGACTTTGGGGTTAGTTCTGTTTCCCCAAAAGCCAGTGAAGTCTATGTTTTTGAAGGTCATGTGGATGTGGCTAATGCCAGTAAACCTGATCTGACGGTCAGTGTGCCTGAGGGAAAAATGACTCAGGTCGCAGCAGGTCAGATGCCCGGGACGCCTATGAAAATACCCCCATCAATATATAATGAGTATGATGTGGAATTGAAAAAAACAGTAAAAGAGCCGGAAATCGTTCCGGAGGTAACACCTTCTGTGGAAGAAGAAAAATTACCTGAGGAAAAAAAACCGGAACCCGAGATGAAAGAACCGGAAAAACCTCTCCCGAATAAAGAAGAACTTGTTACAAAAGAGAAGCCAAAAGAAGAAAAGAAACCTGAACAACAGGAAAAACCGGAACCGGAGGAGCCCTCAGAACCCTGGTGTCCTGACCCGAGACTGGAATTCCATTTTGGTCTGGACTTTCAATATTTAAATATTAATAATAAAGGATATGGTCTGATTGCCTTTATGCCGGAATTTGAGATCTGCAAGATCGGGATAGGATTGTATCTGCCTGTCGTCATATTAACCCCCAAACATTTTCTGTACTCGAAAAGATGGTATAATCATGATGAATGGGATTTTCGATCTCCTTCTGATTGCGGGCATGATCTTGTCATTAAATTTCTATATATCAAGTATGGCACAAGAGGTGAAGATCCCTTTTACGGACGGATCGGGAGTCTGCCGGATGTTACCTTCGCCAATGGATTTATCATGACAGGATATAACAATATGGAAAATTTCCCCACGGTCAGGCGCATTGGATTGGAACTGGGTTTTATCTATAAACGTTTCATAGGCGTAGAAGGAATGGTGGGGGACCTGAGCCGATGGGAGATCTATGGCGGAAGGTTCATGATCTTTCCTCTGGGACTTTCACAGATGGGTCTTTTATCCAGACTGGAAGTAGGCGCCAGTTTGATAACCGATACGAACCCGGCACCGAATACAAAGGTGATCAACTGGGGATTTGACATTGGACTGCCCCTTGTGAAAAGTAAGATGCTTAATGTCAGGTATGGTATCGATTGGGCCACATTCTCAATGAAAGCGCCTGATTTTTTTGGTCTTGAGGGATGGCAACCATCCAATAATTTTGGCTTTGGAACGGGTTTTAAAGGGAACCTTGCTTTTTTGATCTGGCGGGCAGAGTACCGGTATCTGGAAGACGGTTATATTCCGGAATACTTTGATTCATTCTATGAAATTCAAAGAGAAGAAAGGGCACTCGCCTTGATGATGATGTATGCCGATCCCTCACCTGATACGATAAACGGCTTTTTAGTTCAGATCGGTTTTTCCATCATGGGAGCCGGAGAGGCCGGGTTCATTTTTCAGGAATACTATAATGATAATATTTCCAACAAGGCTGAATTATATTTAACTTTGAAAAGAGGCGTTATTCCCTACGGGTATGGCACTTTTTCCTATCAGAAACTGAATGTTGTGGGTTTGACAGGTTCCAGAGGTCTTTTCGGCGATCTGTATGATGAGAATACGATCCTCACCTTTGACGGTGGAATAAGGATCATTCCTCCTTTCTTTTATATTAAACTTTATTATCAGAGAACATATGAACGTGACGCGCAGGGTAATTTGATCAATCATGAGACCTACAGTACCGGTATGAGTATAGGGTTTTAAATGACGAAAATAATCTCCCTACCTCCGGAAATATATAATCGTATCGCTGCCGGCGAAGTGATAGAAAATCCCGCTTCCGTTGTAAAAGAGCTGGTTGAGAATTCCCTCGATGCTCACGCTTCCGAGATCAAGATCATTGTCCAGAATGGCGGGAAAAAAGAAATCACGGTGATGGACAACGGGGAAGGGATGTCTGAAGACGATGCCCTGCTGGCCATGAAGAAACATACAACCAGCAAGATCCGCGATCTTGACGATCTTAATCATATCCATACCTTTGGGTTCAGGGGAGAGGCCCTTTCCTCCATGGTGTCTGTGGCTCAGATGGAGATCAAGACCCGAACAAAGGAAAGTGATGCGGCCGTGAAATTTTTTATCGAGCCGGGAGGGAAAAAGATAAAAAAAGATTACGGGCCTTCTGAAACAGGGACGACCGTGCGAGTGCTCAACCTTTTCCACAATACACCGGCGAGGTTGAAATTTTTAAAAAGTGATGCCACGGAAATAAAATATATCAAGGAGACCGTTACTGCGATCGCCCTGGCCCATTATGATAAAAAATTTGAACTGATCATAGATAATAAGAACGACATAACGCTGTACAGGTCTCCCACGATCCTGGACAGGATCAGGGAGATCTTTGGAAGGGAATTAGGTGAACATCTGATCTATCTGGAATCAGCTGAAGACCTTTTTGATTTGAAAGGGTATGTCTCCAAGCCTTCTGAGAATAGATCCACCAGGCAATTCCAGTTCTTATTTCTCAATCAGCGACCGATCAAAGCGAAATATTTTTCCTACTGGATATCAGAAGGGTACAAGGAGATGATCCCGAGATCCCGCTATCCTTTCGCCTTTATCTTTATTGATGCCGCGAGTGAATTTGTGGATGTCAATGTGCATCCGGCTAAAAAAGAGGTTCGTTTTTTAAATGAATATTTTCTTGGTAACAGGTTGATCAAAGCCATTCGATCTCTTTTAACTCCTGCAACAGGGATCAGCCAGGTCCATTTAGACGTTTCCTCAGGTGAATCTCCAAAACAAAAAACTGACATTCAAAAGGAAAGTATCAAAGAATCAGTTTCCCGATCGCTCTTTCAATATGAAAAAAAAGGCCGGCGACCGGCTCCCGTCCCTGACTTTGAACAAAAAACAACTTTTATAAAAGAGAATTATTTCACACTGTTCAATACCTATATTTTTTATGAGAAAAATGAGGATGAGATCCTGATCGTTGATCAGCACGCCGCTCATGAAAGGGTGATCTATGAGAGGATCAAACGGGCTGTGGCTGAGAAAAACAATATGACCCAGTCCCTTCTTATCCCTTTAAATATTTCCCTCTCGCCGGCTGAGCAGGAAGTGTTAAAATCATCACGGGATATTCTGAAACAGATCGGTTTTGAATTTGAAGAGTTCGGGCAGAATACCATGACCCTTCAGGGTGTCCCGTCCTATATCCGTCATATGGACGACAGACAATTATTTTTAGATATCATGGGATTGATTATGGAAAATAAGAAAGTGGACCCTGTAACGATCAAAGAAGAGATCATGAAAGAAATGGCATGCAAATCAGCCGTGAAAGCAGGGGATTATCTGAGTAAAGAACAGAAAGAGATCCTTTTACAGGATCTGCTGGAGGATGAATCCAGATTTACCTGTCCGCACGGCAGGCCGGCTGTTGTCAGGATTTCAAAAAAAGAGATCGAAAAATGGTTTCATCGTTCGTGAAGAAAAAAATCCACATTCTGCATGACTAGAAAGAGATCTTCTGTTTCCATTTCAGGATATACTCCTGTTGAGGGATCGCATCTTCAGGGTAATCGAAATTTGGTGGCATATATTTCCATTCAAAGCGAAGTGACTTTAAAAGGTTCCATTCGACGCCTATTTGATGTTCATAGTACAGGGCATTCAGTTCAGTATCGCTGTCTTTTAAGGCTACAGAATATTTTAAAATAATATCCTCGGTAAGGTATTTCCCGACTGTTATCTGTGTCCCGGCAAAGGGTGACGCTTTATCGTCATAATAGGTTTCTTCTTCCATATTAACAATGCGCGGGGCAAGAAGATTCTGAACCAGGGTGCTTTTGATCCTGAGTATATCAACACCCAGAAATCGCCTGGCTCTTCGTTGCAGGGGGGCAATAAACTGATTCCTGTATGTTGCGTCAAATATCTGGACAAAACCAATACGCATGATCTCATTAATGTCTTTCTCGGATTTATCAATGATCTCGGTTTTGGCGTCTGTTTTACCGGCCATATATAAAACACTGTCGTTCAATAAGAAAAAGATCTCTTTTTTAGTAAGAGCCGGTGAGGAGACAAGATTGGGTGCCAGGTCATTATAGGCCCGTCCTTCCACGATCATGGTGATCGTGATATCCTCTTCATTGCTGTCCTTTACCGTGGTTTCGGCCTTGGCGCTGATCCAGGGAACATTCTCATCATAGGCGTCAGCAAAACCGACACTGGCATAGATAATATTGAATTCATTGCCAAAATAATCAATTGTTCCTTTGTCGGCTTCCATCTTCCCGACAACCTTATGTTCAGCGTTCATATTCCCGCGTATATGGAATTTGCCGCCTTCTTTGACCAGAATGTTAATATTGTTCTGATTTTGAAAAAAATTCACATTCTGGCCTGTTGCGAGTTGAACATCAAGATTGATATTTTTAACAGGGGTGGCCGCGCTCCCGGATCCCGAGCTGAGAGGCCAGGTAAAATCGAAATCTTCAAGAACCACCTGCCCGGCCACATCCAGATCATCCAGATCTCCGGTTATCTTGACTTTACCTTTTATATTGCCCATCAGGTCATCTTCGGCTTTGGCAATATATATTCCTCTGTCATCCAGGGTCTCAAAAAACAGATTCCAGTCTCCCAGTGACAGACCATCCAGATCTATTGTGCCGTAGAGTCTGAATTGGCCTTTACCGATCATTCCCTGTAATTTATTAATAGAGATCCTTCCTTCTTTTGCAGAGATGTCGAGTGCCAGGGATTCTATTGATTTGACAATGGACTCCCCTTTCAACTCAATGTCATCTCCTTTGATAAAACCGGCGACATCAGGTTTGGACCTTTTTCCTTTGATCTTTATATCACCCCTGATCGTGCCGTCAGCTGATTTAATAAAACCGGAAATATCTTCCAGAAAATCAATTTCGAGATTTTTAAAATTAAAGTGCATATTAATAGCGTGTTTTGATATCTTTCCTTCTATCAGGGCAAGATACTGATCATCGCTGAATATCTTCAGATCATATTGTCTCTGATGCTTGCCCAGGAGGATATCCCCTTTTACCCCTGTCCCGTTCAGTTTGGAGATTGATACCCTGTCTTTATCTATATGCAGTTCCTGAGCCAGGTCCTTTAACTTGAGATCATTAATAAAAAATTTAATGACCTTGATTTTGGCGTAAATTTTGTCTTCAAAATGCATTTTGGCATAGAGTTTTCCTCTTAATCGGTAATTATTGTAGTTGAGATTATATACCCGCAGCAGAGTGCTGGCATAATAGAAATTTCCCTTTTTGTAGAACCGGACTTCATCCGATCTTATTTTACCGCCATAGAGCTCGGAATTCAGTCTGGTGATGTTGATGTTGTTGTCCTGCATGTTATATGTCAGATAGACTTCATCGATCTTGAACCCCGAGGCTTTTATATTATAAAGATTAAGGTTGCCAGTATTCAAGTCCTTATTTCTAAAATTATTTTCATAAGTAAAAATACCGTTAAGGTTGAATTGAAGATCCCTGTCCAATTTTATATTCTCCAGATTGTTGACAATGAAATTCAACGATATTTCTTCGAACGAAGCGGTTCCCTTAATCTTCAATTTATCCAGATCGACAAGCACATTATTATTATTTTTATTATATGATCCTTCGCCAGTTAGATGGATATTCTTATATTTTAAAACAACATCTTCGATCAGTATGTTCTTGTCTTCCGTGACCAGGCGGAATGTGATCCTGTCATTTTTTGATTTCCCCCTTAACGTAAAATCACCTTTGATCTGGAAATTTTCCGGGTCCTTTGTATGGGTATAAAGTTCAAAACGGGAAGAAAGAGAAGTAAGCATGGAACTTTGAAAGGTTTTTCTGATCCTTCCCTGGATTTTTATTTGTCCTTTTTTTGATATAAAAGCCTGCAGGGAAGCCAGATCGTTGATAGAAATAAAAAGATCAAATCGGCTCCTGCGTTCAATAAGATCACCCGTTATATTTACTTTTTTACCGGAATCAAGCCAATAAGCCTTAAATGATACTTTGTCGTCACGGAACCATGAACGACCATCGATATTAAAATCATTGTTTTCCTTATCAACGATCTTTATCTTGAATGTCCCCTTCCTGTCCTGATAATCTGAATGAGCAAAGACTTTTTTTATTTTATCATTGTCAGAAAGAGTGACCTGAAGAAAAGAATGGAGCGATGTGATACGGTTAAATTGATTTAATTCTGTGTTTATATTCCCTGATATTCTGACCTGTTTCAGCTCATCCGGTAATTTAGAAGATTTAATGATCCCTGAGATATCCCCCAGCCTGGTGTTATTAAATTTCATATCCAGTTTTGATCTGCCCTGCTGGAATATCCCCGAGAGGAGAAAATTCTCTGAATTGTATAATGTATTTAAAATGATCCTGTTGTTATCATAGGCCAGATCCCCCTTCAGCTCTTTGATCCTGTAATCATTAATATAAAAATGCAAAAGTTTGAATCCTTTCTTGCTGTTGTAAGAAGGGAAGAGCACGGCTTTGCCAAAAAGATTATATCTGTCATATGAAAAATTTTCAAACCAGAGCTTTAGAAAAAAGTCGTTTTCGTGTTTTATCCATCCTGTAGCGCTGACAAAGTGTTTGGGTGAACGCTCTATTTTCAATTGATCAAGTGTGATCTGACCATCTTTTCCGGAAGCCGTGAGCGAATATTTTAATTTTTGCCGCAGGTCCTTCAGGGTTAATTGTATATCAAACCGGGTGTCTCTCTTTTTATCCAGAGAGAAGACCCCTGAGGCATGATAATGATTCAGATCAAGATTTTTGAATCTCCCTTTCAGTCTGGTTTGTCCGGGAGTGAAGACGCCCCGGGATGACAATTGATCCTGATCATCGTAGGCTTTGATTATTGTCTGTTTGTCTGTCAAACGACAATTTATATTGAACTCTTTGTCAAGGTCAAGGTTCCTGTAAACAAGGTCATAGACCTCCATATCAATAACATTGGTCTTTTTCCCAAAACTGGCTTTTCCTTCTATTTTAAAAGAGATGTCATTAACAGGGATCTGTCCCATGTTTTGAGGCAGAAGCGTTGTTTCAAATTCAATTTCTTTGGAGATCAGATCGATAGAGGTATCTTCATTGAAAATGATCGCCTTTAAACGGGTTTTCCTGGAATCATAAATGATCTTTCCTGAGAGGCTGATGTCCTCGATGTTAAAATTTGTTGAATTAGATCCTTTGGGTGATGTCCTTACTTTTTTTAACAGAGAGTCGATATTAAGATGTCCATTTTTATCTTCATTCAGATAGAAGGTGTAATCATCAAAGCTCAGGCTGTAGATGCTTTTCTGCGGTTTGATTTTTTTTAACAGAATATCTTTCAGCCTTAGTTTTACTTTGATGGTTTCGATCTTCAGGATGTCTTTATTGTCCCTGGAATGGATATGGACATTTTTTAGTTTTATGCCCTGAAAGAACAGAGGAGATATTGACTCGATCTTGACAGGTAATTGCAGTTCTTTCTCTATAAGATAGATGACCTGCGCCTTGATCAGATTAAACTGCTGGTGTATCATAAAAAAAGCAAAACCTGTAACAAGAAGGAATCCCAGGACTAGCACACTGATAGCACTGATTATCTCCAGTTTAACGACTCGTTTCATTCCGAATGGTCTCTAATATAATAAAAAGTTTCTGCGTACTCCACTGTATCATAAATGTAAGCACATTTATTTGATTATCAATCTTTTTCTGTTGCAGGTATTTCTTTTTCTCTTTCCACAGGGGTGCAAAGACAGTATGAAAATAATCAAAGTCGATCTGTGGCAGATCATAAAAATCCTTGATAAGAAAAACGTCTTTTATGATGTTATCCAGGTGTTGAATGATATATGAGAGCCTGTCAATCACCATTTCTTTGTTTTGTATGTTTCTGATATTCACGCGTAATTCATTTTTTTCATGTGGCATGACCCCTCTCAAGGGTATTTCCAGGGAGCCATTGGCCTTGTCATAATATATATCAACAGGATAAAGGCTTTTCAGGATATGGCTCAATTTCATTTTCATCTTTTTCAACACATCTTCTGCCAGATTCTTTTCAATTGAGTTGATTGTCTGTATACAGTCTTTTGTCCTGTTTATCATATAGATCAAAAAAGAACTGAAGGTACGCCAGAAGAGGTCTATCTCATTGTGATCCACTTTCAGATGCTGATCGATCCTGTTATCCAATAAAGACAGACAATCTGTATAAAAGGGATCAAAAATATTTTCTTTCAATTTTATGCTTTTCTCGAGCCCCAGGTAAAAATTATCAAACCTGGTTAATTCGATATTCAGATCATGAAAATAGAGAAGGAAAAAAAGTTTCAACCTTACAAAGATCTCAATATAAAGGGGATCAAAGTGAAATCCGGATATTCCGTGATAATATTCTTTTACTTTCCCCATTTTTTCAACGCATCCTTTAAGAGGGTATTTTCGGCAGAGACCGTTAAACCCTTTTTCCAAATTTGAATGGCCTTTGCCCGGTCCCCGGTCATGACATAGCATCCCCCAAGATTATAATAGGGGGTTATATACTGTTTATCAAATTCGATCGCTTTTTTATAGAATTGAATGGCCTGCGGGATATTTTCCATTTGAAAATAACAATCCCCTATACCCGAATAAATTTTCGAGTCCTGATAGTGCTGCAAAATATTCATGTACAGGGCCAGGGCTCGGGGATAGTTTTTCCTCCGGTAGTGTTCTTCTGCCTGTTCAAGCCAGCGGTTCACCGGTTGCCTGGTTACCTTTTCGATCTTGCTCTGGAGCTCACGGGCATAAGAAGACCGGGGCTGCAAAAGAATGGCCTTTTTATAAAAATAGATAAAACGTCGTATATCTTTTTTTTGCAGGAACAGGTCTCCTATCCGGGTAAAGGCATAAACATTATTGATCCCCAGCCCGATGACTTTATTGAAATAAACCGAAAGTTTATAAGCATACAGAGATTCCCCATATTCATGTAAAAGTCTGGACAGGGACGACAGCGCCAGTTTGGATTGGGCGTCAAGATAGTGTGGAAATCGAAAATTCTCAAGCGCGAGCCTTTCGAAAGCGATAAGAAAAATATTATAATTTATTTCAAGATTCTTAAAATTCAGATAATACAGGTAACCTGTATTATTTTCTTTTTTTTCATCCAGGGAATAGAGCACACCACAGGAATATGCATTCTGATCTATATCCACATACTCTTTAAAGGCCAGAGAGGTAATATAGAGCGGCCTGTCAGGATTATTTTTAATGATATCGTTTATCAATGTTCTGCGTATCTGTTTCTTGGCGAATCGTCCCTTAAGATAAGGAAGGCCTATTCTCAGATTTCTATCATGTCTCTGGAGGCCCTCCAGATACCATGGTTCAGACAGGATAACGACATTGACGATACTGACATCAGGCCTTTTATATTTGATACAGGACAATTCCCAAAGAGGGAAAGTTTCATTGTCTTTGACTGTAAAAATCACAGAGCCATAGGAGAGGTTCTTGAACAGATTATCTGCGTAGTCGCCGGTATAGTGGTAATTTCCATGACTGTGAAAAGGCAGGTTGAAAAAGAAAAGAACAGGGCAGAGGATCAAAATCAGTGTTTTGGATCGAAAGAGATGGAAAAGCCCCAGCCCTGAAAAAAAGTAAAGGCTGATCCAGGCGGGAATAAAAAATACTTTCAGAGTGAATAATTTTCCAGGTGGAGTTTGAGTCATCAGGATCAAAAGAAAGGTATAAGAAAAAAAGACAAAGGAAAAAAGATACAGTATATCCCTCTGCCCTCTTGTTCTCCAGACACCGCGGTATACAAGATAGAGAATAAGACCCAACGGCAGGATCAGAATAAATTGAGGCAAGAGGTTTTCACCGCTCCCCTGATAAAATTCATACAGCGGGTTGATGGTTTGAAAGGAGTTTATAATATTTTTCAGGGAAAGCCATTTTTCCGGAAAGGGGCCATACTGTTGACGGGATATCACAGAGATAAAATTTTTAAAATTGGATGGATTAGCCCAGTTGAGAACGGGATGTTGCATGGCGCGGAGGGGCAGATAAAGGTAAATACTCGCGCCCAAGAAAAACAGTGCAATAAAAGAAAGGTAATGTTTTAATGTTAATGATCGGAACCATTTTTTCTTGAGGAAAAACAAAATAAAGGCAAAGCCCATAAAAACAGAGGTATAATGACTTCCCAGGGCCAGGCCGCTTATAAAAATAAAAAGATATATATATTTGAGATCTGTTTTTATTAGAAGCCTGGTCAGAAGAAAAAGTTGAATGGAAAATAACATGAGATAGGAGGCGTAAACTTCAGTGACCAGGGCGTTGCTCCAGAGGGTGGAGGAAATGGATAAAAGCAATACAATAAAAGCGGAAAAAGTGAGGTTGTTTTTCAATTTTAACCTTTCTGAAACGTTAAGGAAGGCAAGGAACAGGAAAACCATGGCCAGGGCTGTAAAGAAGGAGGAAGAGAGATTGATCCGTTTTTCAATTGGACCCAGAGGGAGAAATGAGAACAGCTTGGATGCCAGGATGAAAAAAGGATAACCGGGCGGGTGAGGGATTCCCAGGGTATGAACGGCGGTTACAAGCTCCGGTGAATCTTCAAAAGTGATATCAGGCGAAACGGTCAGGCCATATAATAAAAAAGTGACAAGAAAGATAAGAACGGCCGTTAAACTCGATCTTTTATCCATTGTATCCTGTACCAGATAGACTTTTTAGGAGCCGTCCTGAAGGAACGTCCTTGAATGAGCAAGGCAGCCTTGAGAAATAAGCCTGATAAAAATCCCAGGCCGTAAAATGAATGGATAATAAAAAAGAGAAAAGGGAGGTAAAGAAGGACCTTTCCGGCTTGTACCATCATGTAAAAAGAGAAAGAGAGATTAAGGATGATATAAGACCATAAAGGCAGCGATATAAAACCAGAGAAAAACAGCAAATAGATAACAAAACCCAGGGATATGATTGGGAAGACCGTTCCTTTGCCTTTTTGAGCGAAGAATTGATCAGCCCGTCCTCTGCCATAAGTAAAGATCTGTTTCATAAATTGAAAGATATTTTTTCTGTGATGACGATAGACAACGAATTCGGGGTCGTACCATACCTCATAGACCAGGTCTTTTATCCGGTTGATCAGCTCGTTTTCTTCATTAGGATAAAGATTTTTATTGAACATTCCCGCTTTCAGGAATATGTTTTTCTTTACCGCCATATTGCAAAGTATAAGTTCCATTTCCGAAGCCGGTCGTGCCTTCCCTGTTTGACTGTACCGGGCTTTTGACTGGGCAGAACCAAAAAAAGAACCCAGAGCCATACCGGCCTGTTGTTCAAAGGACGTGCTGTCATGGGCGGATAACGAAGGGCCTCCTAAAATCGCTGCCTTTTTGTGTGTCCTGAAGAATTGTATAATTCTTTTTAGATTGCCTTTATCCGGCATAGAATCATTATCTAAAAAATAGATAATGTCGCCTCTGGATTTTTTAACCGCCTCATTTCGCTGGACTGAGGGCTGATTACCGAAAACGATAATGACTTCATATTGATTTTTTGGGATTGTACTTTTCCTGATCCGGGAAACGGTCGTTACATAACCGGCTTCTGGTGCCACAGGTATAATAATGCTGATCAAGGGCTTTTTTGACATAGGAGAAAGATATAAAAAGTGGGGTAATTTGTCAAGGGAGTTCGGAAAATTGGTGTTTTTAATGGAAAATTTCAAAGTTTTTCTCATTTCCGAAAAACTTTAAATTTTCCATATTATTATTAAAAACCCAAGTGTCCTCACAACAGGAGGGGGGAAAGAAATGATTGACTTTTATGGTCATTTTATTAATATTGGTAGCAATTATGAATATCATTAGAAGGATTAGTGGTTTTTACAAACCTTATATCGGCCGTATTATACTGGGGACAATATCCATCATCCTCTTAACTCAATGTGATATCGTTAACACGGTAATAGTAAAAAAATTGATCGATATCTTTTCCGGCGTGGGGGAGCAGATCGTCAATAAAAGAGAAATGCAGTTCATCCTCAATGTTCCTGTTGTCAACTGGCAGTTGATTTTTCAGGGGAAAGAAAAGATCTTTTTGCTGGTGGTATATATAGGACTTTTTGCGCTCTTCAACATGATGGTAAAAGGGCTCTTTGTTTATGGTAAAGAGTACAGCATGAATTCGGTCAACAATAAGGTGATGAGGGATCTGAGGCAGAAACTTTATGAAAAGTTGCTCTACAGGCCTTTAGGGTTCTATGATGTTACCCAGACCGGTGATCTTATGGCCAAGGTCACCAATGATGTGAATATGCTTCAGGGGACCCTTGAATCATTTATCTCGATCATCACCGATATCGTGCAGTCATTCTTTTTTGTAGGTATGATGTTCTATTATAACTGGCAGCTTTCCCTGTTCGTCCTGGGCATGTTCCCCATAACCGGGTATATTGTGAAACGCTTCAGCAAGCCCATCCGGAAGGCCTCACAAAAAATCGCCGAGAATATTTCCTATATTTCATCTTTTTTACAGGAAACACTGACAGGGATCAAAGTGATCAAGATCTTTACAAAAGAATCGTATGAGAATGACAGGTTCAGGAGCCTCACCCAGTCAACGTATGCAAGGAATATGAAAGCGGTCAAACTGATCGCTTACATGAAACCTATAAGCGAGCTTTTAAGCATTGTGGGAGTGATCGGGGTCATCTTTTTTGCGGGTTATCAGATGATCACGGGGGGTATTACCCTGGGAGAGTTCGGCCGGTATATTGTTCTTGCCACGATGGCCTATAAACCTCTGAAAGGACTGGGGAATATCAATGCCACCATGCAAAAGGCCATGGCTTCAGGGGACCGGATTTTTCATTTGATGGATCAGGAAACAGAAAAGCAGATAGAGAAAAAACATATAAAACAGACCAGGACACTGGATAAGGTCAAAGGTGATATAGAATTTAAAAGTTTATGGTTTGAATATAAAAAAGGGGTCCCTGTTTTAAGAAATGTGAGCATAAAAGTATCATCCGGCAAGGTGATCGCCCTTGTCGGCCCTTCGGGAGGAGGGAAAACCACATTTGTGAATCTTATTCCAAGGTTTTATGAAATAAAAAAAGGATCCATCAGGATCGATAATGTGGATATCCGTGATATTTCCATTGACAATCTAAGAAGAAATATTGGAATGGTTCCCCAGGAGACTTTTCTTTTTTCCGGAACGGTTGAAGATAATATCGCCTATGGAAGAAAAGATGCTCCCGTTGAAAAGATCATGGAATCAGCCAGGCATGCCAATGCTCATGATTTTATAATAAAATTAAAAGAGGGGTATAAAACCCAGATAGGGGAGAGGGGGGTCCAGCTCTCAGGGGGACAAAAGCAGAGGATTTCCATCGCCCGGGCTCTTTTAAAGGATCCAAAAATATTGATCCTGGACGAGGCCACATCGGCTCTGGATACCGAATCAGAGATCCTTGTGCAGAAAGCCCTTTCCTTTTTAATGAAAGGTCGAACGACTTTTATCATAGCCCACAGACTCTCAACTGTTAGAAATGCTGATCAAATCATCGTGATCGATAAGGGACGGATAGCGCAACAGGGGAAGCATAAAACGCTGATTAAAAATAAAAAAGGCCTGTATTATAAATTATGTAAAAGCCAGGAGATCATGAATCTCTAATAAATCCTAAATTCTAAACTCTAAATTCGAAACAATATCAAAATACAAAATTCAAATTCTCCAAAATCTTTTTTTCTTCGTTTTGATATTTGAATTTAAAATATTAGAATTTGTTTAGGATTTAGTATTTAGGATTTAGAATTTAACAGATTGATTGATAAAAAATTAGAGGATACCTGATAAAAATAAATAGAAGATCAATATAGCCAGAATAAATGTGATGGCTCCCACCACCCAGATAAAATAATCTTTTGTTTTTGCCACTTTGGGAGGCTTAATAGACAATGAGGATTCAGCAGACGTGGAGACAGCCCCCTTGGATGTGACGGCGGCCGCAGGGGCTTCCTGAGTTGCTTCATATTGTTTTATTTTTACACGTTCGGCTTCAATAGCCCGGGCATAGATACCAGGACCAATCTCGGCTATGATCTGATATTCACCCAGAGCATTGAGGAACACTTCTTTAATAAGACCTTTAACAGGTTTAACGACTCCTTCTGTTGATCGGGCATTTAAAAGATCGATAAAATAGTTGCCCCGTTCCGTAGTGGAACTCAGCTTCATCATGATTTGATCCCCGGTTTTGGCCTCATCGATCGGGATGCCGCTCACCGGAGCCAGAACAAGAGAAGAATCCAGCATAACCGCTCCCTCCTCGACTTTAAAGCGTTCCGCTTCAGCCGCATGGATCTCTGCTCTTTTCTGGGCTTCTTTTTCTTCTTTTTCCTTTCTGGCCCGTTCATCTTTGACATTAAGGATATCCTGATGGGTTATTTTTTCAATTTGAAATTCAACGGTAACGACTTTGTCCAACAGCCCTTTACTGATAATATTTTCAAAGGTATGGTTTAGCTTATTCTGCTCATTGCCTTCTATCGCATAGATGAATTCTTCCACAGAATCCCGCTTGATCGTGTTAGCCAGAAGAAGTTGAAGGTCATGTGAAATATTCTGAGATACTTCACCTTTCCATTTTAATTGAGATATCGTTTCTTCAAATTCACCCCAGGGCAGGTCTGTCCTGCATTCAAAGATACTTGAAAAGTGTGAAGCCGCTACAAGAATATTATCCAGTGATTTCAACGGCACGGAGATAAACATAATAAAAAGCCCATAGGTATTACTGTTTGTGCCATGAAATCTTCCCTTGATCACATAATAGGCATCTGTATTTCTAGTTTGATCTTCAGGCATGTCATTTCCTTCGTCTTAAAATTATAATATTACCTGATAGAGTCAAGTACTTTTTAATAATATCGGAATCAGGAAGTTAAAAATGAAATTTCTTTAAAAAGAAAGATTATTTTATGCAGGGGTATTTGTTCAATACGATGGGAAGGGTCAATTTGTGATGCTCGAATGAATGACACTATCTTTTCCTCAGGCATCTTGAACCTTTGGCTCAATTGTAAAAGAGCGCTGTTTATCTTTTTGCGGCGGGCATGAAAGAGGATCTGCAGGAAATCTTTTAATACATCCTTTTGGTCATGAGGGATAAGAGATGGTGAGAGAGGTGTCAGCTTTAAGAACAGAGAATCGACCTGTGGTACGGGGAAAAAAGATCCTTTTTTTACGGAAAATAGCCTTGTGACCCGGAAGAACGAAGATACCATAATGGTAAAACGGGAGTAGTCCTTACTTCCCGGTATGGCTATGATCCTTCTGTAAAGCACATCCGGAACCATAATAAACATAGTATGGAACGAAGAAGTATAATCGATCAATTTTACTATGATCTGTGAAGCTATATTGTAGGGAAGATTAGAAAAGAATTTGTACTGTATTTTCTTTTCCAGATAGGGCCCAAGGTCGATCTTTAAAAAGTTGGCATGAAGGAGGTTAACCCGGGGCAGGTCGATATATTTTTCAAGCAGAGAACAAAGGCCTTTGTCTATTTCGATTAAAAGAGCCGATTGAATGAGGGGGAGATAAAAAACAGGCATCGTGCCGATTCCGGGCCCTACCTCTACCAGGTGATCATTTTCACGCAGATCCATAATTTTTATTATTTTAAGAATGATATTCCTGTCATGCAGAAAATTTTGTCCCAGAGATTTTTTAAGCGCCAGAGAATGGTCTTTTAGAAAGTGTCTCAATTGAACCGGAGAGGTGATAATGTCACAGAGAGGTTTCAACCTCCCATCTTCTTTCTCTTTCATAGATCCTGCACGCTCCTTTTTCATCAGTATAGATCATTTCTGCATTGTAATCCCGCGCTAATTGGTTTAAAACTTCACGGCTTTCCTTCTCGTGAGCCGGATAACGGCTGGTAACAATAATGGTCCTGGGTCTGATGCTTTCCAGAAGGCGATATAAAGAATAATCCTTATGGTTAAATTCACTTAATACAAGTATATCTGATCTCAGTTTATTAGATTGGCTGCGGTGAAGATCTTTCACGGCCCTTCTCTCAATAGGGCTGATAAAAATTATACTTTTTCCATCTTTATTTAATTTAATCACCATAGAGTTATTTTTTATATTGACACTATCTTTTACTTTATATGAAGCCACGGGCTGGAAAAGACCCCTTGGGGGATTGAGTATCTCTAATTCTATATTATCAACCTGAAATTTATCTCCCCGGCTGGCAATGTTGTACGGTATATTTTTGTCAGTGATCAGTTCAAGCAGCCTGTGATAATTGTACACGGGGGAAATTTTACCTGTATCAATAAAAGAGCCTGTTTTAAAATTTTTAATAATATCCAGCAAACCCTCCATCCTTTCGTTCAGGGGGCTGGTAAGGAATATATAATGTAAAATACGGTTGTTCCTTTTTTTAAGAAAAGGGATAATATGCCGTCTGGCATCTGTGCTTGATCCGCCATCTATCAGGATATATCTTTTTTCCCCAGTACAGATAACGATGGATTTGCCTGATGTGGGAAAGATATATATTCCCAGAGGGGTCTGGGGATGATCATGGTTGGTAAAAGAAGCGCAGAGTACGATAAGAATAAAGAGGGAAAGAATCAGGGCTGTTTTCCAGGTCGTTTGACTTTTCGTGATGGTCAGAAGAATTAATCTTTTATGAAAGATAATAACGACAAGTAAAAAATAAAACAAGAAAAATTCCATCCGTATGTAAAATGAGAGAGGTTTAATAAAATGGAATTGCTCAAGGCCATAGGTCATCAGGGCGATCAATAGATTGTTAATGGAGCCTAAAACGGCAGAGAAAAAACCCATCAGATGAAAGAAAATGTATCCTGCAATAGCCAGAGCCAGTATAAGGGTCATGGAGGGTATGGCGATCATATTGGCCAGGACCGCAGAGTACGCAAACATTTTAAAATGAAACAGTAATAAGGGAAAAATAAGGATCTGCGCCGCTATACTGGCTGAAATAAGCTTTAAAAAATACCGCACCACTTTAACAGAGTATAATCTTGATTTTTTAAATATATTTTCAATGCAGGGGGTAAAGATAATAATACCGGCCGTGGCCAGAAAGGATAATTGAAACGATAGGCTTTTTAAGGATTGGGGATCCAAAAGAAGAATAAAAAAAGCCGCTAAAAAAAGCGAATTCAGATAGTTCCTGTCACGGTCGAAAAATAGACAGACCAGCATAGAAAAGAACATGACCGTAGACCTGATGGCGGGGACCCTGTATCCTATAATATGATTATAGATGATCAATAAGAGAAGAATAATGATCAACCTGATCTTATCCGGTATAGCAAAGAATCCTGTGATGGAAAGAAGGATAAGTGTGATTATCCCGACATGCAGACCGGAAATAGCCAGGATGTGGATCGTCCCGGTTTTAATGAAAATGTCTTTTAAAGGTGCCGGGATATTCGTTCTGTCCCCGAGCAGAGAAGCCTTGATAAAAGATTTTTGCACAGGCATATAATATTTATCTAAATACCGGGCTATGTCTTTCCTGAGAAAAATACCCCATTTTATAAGAAAATTCGAGGACGGTTCATGTCTTACGATCTGGCTTTTTCTGTTGATAAAAAGGATCCCGGCAAGATCAGACCTTTTAAAGGTCTGATCTGGTTCTGTAAAATTATGCGTTTTAAAGGGATGCAAAGTCCCTTTAACCGTTAAACGATCCCCCCATTTCAAGTGATCTATTCTTGCAAAGACCTTTATCTTTAAACTTGTACGGATCCTGCCCAGCCGGGACACAAAGGCTTCAAAATGGTGATATTTGCTTTTGCCTTTAACAGGATGGGTCAAGACCTTTAATTCGAATAATACTTTTTTATTATAATAAGGGGACAGGGTAGAAGAAGGAATATTTTTAAAAGAATAAAAACCAATAACCATCCCTGAAATGAAAGGAATGATCGCAAACCAGATCCGATTTATCCGTAATAACAAACCAGGCGTGACGGATAAAACAACAATAATGAAACAAAAAAACAAGGGAGGATTAAAACAAATGATTAACAATAATCCTGCTATATATGATAGGGTGCTGATAATAGGGTATGTATATTTAATAGGTTTCAAACTTCAGGATCATTCAAAAAGGATTATTTTTTCAGCATGGCTGTAAGAAGGGCTTCTGCAACCAGCTTGTCATTAACAAAGGCTTTTCCTTCATATTGAGCAATTTTGCTACCCGGCCTGAGAAGTGTCACTTCCAGCTTTAGCTGATCACCAGGAAGAACAGGACTTCGGAATTTTGCTTTATCAATTCCCATGAAAAAAATAGCCCCGTCTTTTTCTTTATCATCCATAGTAGTTAAGGAGAGTATACCACCCGCCTGGGCCATCGCTTCTAATATCAGAACTCCGGGCATGACAGGTTGCCCGGGAAAATGCCCCTGGAAAAAAGGTTCATTGAACGTTACATTTTTAATAGCTATAATACGCTTATCCGGCTCTATCTCCAATACTTTATCTACCAGAAGAAAAGGATATCTATGAGGTAAAAGGCTCATTATCTTTTGAATATCAATTGGTTCCATGAGAAACCTCCTCGCTTCACATAAATGTTGAATTGTAATTTATTATTTTGTATTATAATGTCAACCTTTTTTGCGACCCTGTTAATATTTTTGTAGCCGCCCTTAGAAATTGTCCTTGACAATTTCAAGGATTTTGTCCCGGAAAATCATTGATTTTCACGGGAAGCCTTCAGGGCCTGTAAGGGCCCTTTGGGCTCGGGAGATTGGATGTAAGACAATATCACACCTCGGCCTTTTTCTTCCCTTTCCCGTTCCCTCCTCCAAGGAACTGCAATTGGCTGGCCACGATCTCGACTATCATGATCCTGTCCCCGGCCGGAGAATCAAAGGCATACTGTTTTAAACGGCCGCATACAGCTATCAATTTGCCTTTCTTAAGATATTCCCTGGTATTTTCTGCCAGTTTTCCCCATAATCTTACTTTGAAAAAATTGGTCTCTTCCTTGTCTTCTTTAGAGACCGAGTGATTGGCCAGAGTGATCGAAAGATGTGATTTGCCTTTGGCTGAGGTTTTTAATTCAGCTTCGTTCACAATACGACCGATCAGAGTAATAACATTCAATTCATTCATTTTTTACCTCCTTTTCTATTTTATATACAAATAAAGACAGCCAAAATTCCACAAAATTAGTAAACTATTACTTGAAATATTTTTTAGAATAGATATAATCTTACAATATGAAAAAAGACTCTGTCGGCATCGTTAAAACAAAATACCTGGAGTTTTTTTCCCCTCCCCATGAATTAAAACTCGAAAGCGGGGAAAAATTGGGACCTGTACATCTGGCTTATGAAACCTATGGGACTTTGAACAGGACAAAAACAAACGCTGTTCTTGTGCTGCATGCTCTCTCAGGAGATGCCCACGCGGCAGGGTATCATAGAAGCACAGATAAAAAGCCGGGCTGGTGGGATATTATGATCGGCCCGGGGAAGGCGTTTGATACCCATAAATATTATGTAATATGTTCGAATGTTATGGGAGGTTGTAAGGGCAGCACAGGCCCTTCTTCCATAAACCCAATAACAAAAAGAACTTATGGGCTGAGCTTTCCTATTATCACTATCAAAGATATGGTGAAAGCTCAGAAGGCCCTGATGGATCATCTGGGGATCAAAAAGATATTGACCCTGGTGGGGGGATCTATGGGAGGAATGCAGGTTTTACAGTGGACTGTTTCTTATCCTGATATGTGTCATTCCGCCATTCCTATCGCTACAGCCCCTTATTTATCTGCGCAGTCCATTGCTTTTGATGAAGTGGGAAGACAGGCGATCATTTCTGATCCTTACTTTAAAGGCGGCAATTACTACAAAAGCAGGAAAAAACCTTCCCGAGGTCTGGCTATAGCCAGGATGATCGGTCATATCACTTACCTTTCTGAAAAATCGATGCACAGCAAATTTGGCCGTAATCTTCAGGATAAAGCGAAATACAGTTACCGGTTTCTCACTGACTTTCAGGTAGAAAGTTACCTTCATCATCAGGGTGACAGTTTCGTCAAAAGGTTTGATGCAAATTCTTATCTCTATATCTCCAAGGCTATGGATTATTTTGATATTTCTCAGGGGTTCTCGTCTATGAACGAAACCTTTGCCCGTGTGAAAGCAAAATATTTAGTGGTCTCATTTTCTTCTGACTGGCTTTTTCCCCCGGCTCAATCCAAAAGGATCGTGAATGCCTTGCGGCAAAACCTGAAATTTGTCTCGTATGTTGATGTCCCTTCTTCCTACGGGCACGACGCGTTTTTACTGGAATCGGAAACTCTGACAAGATTGATCAAAAAATTTCTCGCTACTGTCTCAAAGGAGATATTATGAGCATGTCGGACTTGCGATACGATCTGAAAGCGATCAGTGAAATGATAAAACCGGGAAGCAAGGTCCTTGATCTGGGCTGTGGCGATGGTACCTTGCTGGAGCACCTGAAAATAACGAAAAATATCATACCCTATGGTATAGAGATCTCCAGTGAAGATATTGAAAAATGTATTGCCAGGGGTGTCCCTGTTTTTATGAGTGACATTGATAAAGGACTTGAGGATTATAAAAGTAATTCATTTGATTATGTTATTCTGAGCCAGACCCTTCAGGTGACGAAAAAACCCTACAAGGTGCTTTCTGAAATGCTGAGAGTAGGCAAAAGATGTATTATCAGTTTCCCTAATTTCGGATATTTTTCTATAAGGTTTTTTCTTTTGTTTATAGGACGAATGCCTAAAGTGAAGATATTACCCTTTAACTGGTATGACACGCCCAATATTCATCATTTGACCATTAAAGATTTCTTTATTTTCTGCAGAAAAAACAAGATAAGGGTATTAAAAAAGATATATATAAATTTTGTTATTAAACGATGTCTTTTTATCAAGGTCTTCCCCAATCTTTTTGCCCAGCATGGTATTTTTATGATCTCTAAATGAAGAAAAAACTTGATTTTATTAGTAAAAAGATTTATTTTTTCAGTATAATACTATGTCAAAAAAAAAGAAACCCAATGAAGTGGACCTTTCCCTCAGTACTCGATCCATCCATGCGGGTGAGACCAGGGAACGATATGCTGATTCTTTAACCACCCCCATTTTTCAGACAGCCACTTATACATTTAAAAATTCAAAAGAGATCGAATCCTTTACCAAGAAGAAAAAAACACGTTTTGAATATGGGCGATACGGGAATCCGACAGAAGAGATAGCGCAAAAACGTCTGGCCGATCTTGAGGGGGCTGAGGACTGCGTGGTCTTTTCATCGGGTATGATGGCGATTACTACCTCTATTCTTTCGCTGGTTCATTCAGGTGATCATATCGTTATCACCGATGACAGTTATAAAAAGACATTGGAGTTCTGCCGTTCCTACCTCCAGCGTTTTGGCGTCGAATGTACCATTGTGCCGTTTGGTGATTATGATGTGCTGGAAAAGGCGATAAAGAAGAATACGCGATTTATCTTTTCTGAATCACCCACCAATCCGTATTTGAATATTTTTGACCTTGTTAAATTAAAAAAGATCGCTGAAAAATATAAGATATTAACTCTGATCGACAGCACCTTTGCCACTCCTTTTAATCAAAGGCCTCTGGAATTCGGTATTGACCTGGTGCTGCAAAGCGCCACCAAGTTCCTGGGAGGGCATAATGATATTTTAGCAGGCGCCGCTCTGGGGAAAAAAGGGCTGATTGAAAGAATACGTAATCTGCACAAATCCATGGGGGGATTGATCGATCCTCATTGTTGTTATCTGCTGCTGAGAGGATTAAAAACGTTTCCCCTGAGGGTGAAACAGCAAAATGAATCAGCCTTGAAAATATCCCGTTTTCTGGAGTCTCATAAAAAGATTAACAGGGTCTATTATCCTTTTTTAGAAAGTCATGCGCATTATTCTATTGCCAGGGAACAGATGTCAGGGGGAGGGGGTGTTGTCACGTTTGAAATAAAAGGTAATTTAAATGACTCAAAAAAAATGCTTGATGCCCTGAAGTTGTGTTACATAGCACCCAGTCTGGGCGGGGTAGAGACACTGATCACTCATCCGGCTATAGTCACGTATTATGATTATACAAGGGAGGAACGATATAAACTGGGTATAACGGATGCTCTTTTCAGGCTGTCTGTTGGGATTGAAAATGTTGATGATATAATCAATGATCTTGATCAGGCGTTAAAAAAGATATAAAACTAGCCTGCCCTGTGGGGGTACAGGAATAAATTATTTCTTCTTTTTTATAAAAGATTTAATGATCCGGAAAAATTTCTCCAGTTCTGCTGATTTAAACAAATAATTTAAAAAAAAGTAAAATCCGCCACAGAGGATGATTGTTCCTGTGGCTGAAACAATGATTTTATATCCCTTTAACCATTGATAAAGACTCAGGCCGGCGATCCCCATTACAATAGCGGCCAGGGCATGCTTTCCTATCCCGGACAGGATATTTTGATCTTTGATCCATCCAAAGTGACGTGTGTAGTTAAAGCTTAAAACTAAAAAATTTACAAAAGAACCACAGGATAGACCCAGGGCCAGACCCTTGACCCCCATGACCCTGTAGGTGGATAAACTGACAGCCAGATTGGTCACAACAGCACTGATACTTGAAATAACCGCAATATGGGACTTGTTAGCGGCGTAAAAAACAGGAGCCATGATCTTTACGCCCGAATAAAAGAAAAGGGCTAAACAATAGAATTGAAGGGTTTGATAAGTAAACAACGTATCCCGGGGTTTGAACTGTCCATGTTCAAATAACAGCTCGATGATCAGTTGACCTAAAAGAAAAAAATATACCAGAGCCGGAAATGATAAAAATGAATTTAATTTTAAAGAATCAGCTATATTTTTATTCAATTGGCTTATATCGTTTTTCACTATATCCCTGGAGATATAAGCGGTGGTGACGGTCGCAATGGCGACGCCAAAAAGTCCGATAGGGAATTGGATTAATCGGAAAGCATAATTGAGATAAGAGACAGACCCTGTCGGGAGAAACGAAGCCAGCATGGTATTAATGATAATATTGATCTGAACAGCCGCCAGTCCAATAATGGCCGGGAGCATAAGATTGAATATTCTCTTCAATCCTTCTTCCTTGAATTTTAAATCAAAACAGAACTTGTATTTATATCCCAGACGACAGGCCGAAGGTATCTGTATTGCCAGTTGAATAAAACCCCCCACAAACGCAGCCATTGCCCAGAGCACAGCTTTTTGATGAGATGAAGGGCTGATCAGAAAGATGATGAGCCCTCCCAGGATAATTGTCAGATTGAACATGGCGGGAGCAAAAGCGGGAATAAAAAATTTATGATAAACGTTCAACATGCCCATAAAAACAGAAGCCAGTGAGACAAATAAAAGAAAAGGCAGGAGAATTTTTGTCATCATGATCGTAAGTGAGAATTTTTCAGGGAAAAGAGAAAAACCGGGGGCCATAAACCGGACGATCTGTGGTGTGAATATATAACCCAGAATAATCAGGAAACCTATTACCATAATAAGAAAATTGATCACCAGATTGCTTAAATAAAAGGCTTTTTTCTCGCCTTTCTTTAACACGTACTGAGTGAAGGTTGGAATAAAAGAGGTTGAGAGCGCTCCTTCCGCGAATAGATCCCTTAAAAGATTGGGGATCCTGAAAGCGACCAGAAAAGCGTCAGCAAAATTGGTAGCGCCCAGAAGAAAGGCGAAGATCTGTTCCCTTATTAAGCCCAGGATCCTTGAAAGAAATGTTGCCGAGCTGATGCCGATGATGGAAGATGTTTTGCTTTTTTTCATTAATCAGAGCTATCCGGGTCATCAAATAAATGATCTTCGAAAAATTTTTCTTTTTCCCCGGTGGTTGTGCCGGAAAGGTAAAGGCTTTTTTCGACCATGAAAAGGAAAAATTTTTCATTCAATATCTTATCAATCATTTCATTCTTGGGCAAAGTCTTCAAGTTATGGAAATTTTCTATAACAGGCCGGGTGAGATCATAAAGGTAATAGGCTTTTAGTTTTTCATTCTGGTGCAGCATGAGGTCAAGGGTACGCTGGATGGTCAGGACCCAGAAATCGATGTCAGGAAAAATATATTTTTTCACAAAATCAAAATAGATCGAATGGACCCTGTCAGGATCTTTTTGTGATTTTTTATTTTTTTTGGCATCGACAGCCCCTTTCAGGTCATGAAACATTCTTTTGGCTTTCTTGGTAAAATAATACCAGTCCTCGGTAAAAGGTGTGGAAAGGATCTTTTCGATCATTTCCTTTTGCCGGGTTCCTTTGATCTCAGTTAGTTCGGCTATCTTTTCCTGTGCTTTGAACTGTTCCAGGACCTGTTTTTGTTGTTGCCATTTAATGGACATGGGTTGGGGTTTTATCTGTTCCTTGGACAGCAATTTCCTTAATCCAATAAAAAAGAAAGGTGTTGTCTGAGCTTCTGTGCTTGTAAAAAAAGCGTCCCGGATGGTCCTGATGGCATAATCATAAGAGATGGATAAGAGAATTTTTTCGTTCTTTTCATGCTCGATGAATTCTGCCAGCTGTTTCTTGGAGACATTTTCCAAAAGTTCGAAATTAGCGATACCTATAATAAGATCACAGTAGAGAAGAATATAAATATTCTTTTTTAAATTTATAAAATGCAGGGAAAATGTAAAATTATCTTCGATCGGGGTGATATAAATCTGATCGAAGGGGGTGAGGGAACTCAGGTCTATCTTTGAACGGGCCTGTGTGTTTTTCGAGATCTCACCCGAGATGATAATCTTTTTAATTGTCTCTTCCGCCAGATTGACTATCTGTGTATCATTTTTAAATCGTTTGATTATTTTTTTTAAAAAGATCAAACTTTCTGTATGCTTTATAGATTCAATCAGTGTTATGATCTGTTTGATCAAAGGTTTTTGATTTGATTCAATCAGAAATTCATAAAGGTTTAAAAGGTTGATATCCTTCAGGACCGCCAGATTATTCAATACTTTAATATTAACACTGACATCGCTAAAGCTGAATTCATTCAGAAACATTAAGAATTCGAACCGGCTTTTAGTACGCCCATCTATAAGAAGCCTGGCAATATTTCGCCCGGCTTCCAATGTTTTGGATTTGGGAATATGGTCTATAAATTCATCGATCTTATCTCTTGAATTATAAAATTCAAAAACAGGATCCAGCACAATTAAAAGCGGAATAGAGATCTTGATCCTTTTTAAATAGTTTAAAATATATTGCGGAAGGGCCGGGTCATTTAAAATTTCAAAAATGCGGGTGATGATCCAACCTTTTTTCTTTTCTTTGGCCAGCGGGAAGGATAACCTTTGAGCCTGAAAAAGGAGGGTATTAATAAAAATGGATCTGTCTTTGTTGATCCATTTCTTGTTCCAAATTTCAATTTCATTATCTTTCAGATTGGATTTAAGGCTCAGATTATCCAACTCTGAAATGATCTTGCGGCGTATAAGAAAGGTGGTGTCAACTTTATGAGGAAGGATCATTTACTTGCCTTTAATAAGAGAGATGATAACCTGATGATCAAGGTCCTTGTAGATATTCTTGTTTTTTAAAGGAAGACCTTTTAAATCATGGATATCCGAACCGATGCGACTGGCATTAATATTCTCTAGAGCAATATTAGATGCATTTAATTTCTGAATGATCTGACTCTGTTTTTTTTCAGAGGTTGTTATTTCCTGAGAGATCCGGTACACCAGCTGCTCTACATTTTTGGCCGAATAATAATCTTTATCCGCCGGGATCATAGTTTTTAACAACAATTTTTGATTGAATTTTGTGTTCCTGGACAGAGTGGTCAGTTCTTCCCTTATCTTATTCAGGTCTTGATCGTTTAAAATAATATTCTTTGCCTTTTTTAATGATTCAATGACAAGGTGAGTTTTGGACAATTCTGTTTGAGCCTCTTTAATATCCTTAAGAATGGAACGAATTTTTGATTTTTGGGAATTAAACTGAATTTTACTTTCAACAGGGGAGTCTTGAACCTTCTCTGTTTTGCTTTTAGAACTGGTTGGTAATGATTTCTGGGGTGCAGAGTCAGTTCCCTTAATGTCTGGTAAAGAGCCTGATTTAATATCCATATTATCCACCTCCTCCATTAGGTGCCTCTTCCTTTAGTATTTCTAATATCTTTATAATACCATTATAAGGGCCTTTCATTTGGATCAGTTCGGCTTTTATTTCCAATATTCTATTTTCCCGTTTCATAAAGGCCTGAATATCTTTTTTATCGATCAGTTTATAACTTATGCGGGAACGTGTTTTCCAGTTGGCTACCAGATAGATCTCATTATCTGAATAAACTTCAACTTTACCATAGACTGTAATGATTTGAGGACTGGGTTGCTCGTACTTTTTCTGGGATGAACAGGATGATACTGAAAAAAACAATATTACGACGAAAAAATACAAATAGTTGCGATAGGTAATATTCATATGGGTATATACAGGCCACCTTAAAATAATATAACACATATATATTCAATTTCAAGAAAAAAAAATCAGGAATTAACCACTGGGGACACTGAATTCACAGAAATCAAAAAGATATCCAATTTTTAAAATAAAATTTATCTTATTTCATAATAAACTCAGTAATACCAGTGTGTTCAGTGGTTAAAAGTATTGACAAGATTGTTAAAAAAGATAGATTAAATTCATGCGTATCGGAATCATCATTTTTATTTTTTTGCTTTTTATTTCATGCGGGGAAAAACCGTCGTTACTGATCATGTGCGGTTCGGCCAGCCAGCTGCCAATGACAAAGATCGCCGGGTTGTACAGCCAGAGAAAAAATATAAAAGTAGACCTTATATACGGCGGATCAGGCACACTTCTTTCTCAAATATCTCTTACCAGGAAGGGGGATATTTATCTGCCCGGTTCACCTGATTATATCGTTAAAGGAGTAAAACAAAAAATTATCCTGAAAGGAAGTGTAAGGAAGGTCGCTTATCTGATCCCAGGTATCATTGTCCCGAAAGGAAATCCCGGTCATATCAGGAATATATTTGACCTGACAAATAAAGATAAAAAAATCGGAACAGGGAATCCGGAAACTGTCGCCCTGGGGCTATATGCCGTTGAATTTTTAGAGAGAAATGATCTTTTAAAGGTTATTCCTAATATCACCGTCTTTGCTGCCAGTTGTTCTCAAACCCTTAATCTGGTCTTGATGAAAAAAGTGGATGCTGTTCTGGCCTGGCGGGTCTGTGCCCGGTGGAACAAAGATAGACTCCAGTATATCCCTCTCCCCCCCCACAGGATCCCCCGCATCTCTTATATCCCTGTTTGTATTCCTGTATATGCCCGGGATGAATCACTTTCCAGAGATTTTATAGAATTTTTATTATCCGAAACAGGAAAAAATATATACAGGGAATATGGATATATTATATCCCTCTCTGAGGCCCGGGAATATGCCCCCCGGGCTAAAATCGGCGGGGAATGTCAACTACCTGCACAATATTATCAATTACTAAAAAATGAAAAATAAAATATTTTATTTTATATTTATTTCAACAACGGTCCTGCTTGGTCTTGCCTTTTTATTTTTGTTATTTTCTCTGATTTATGAGATAAAAGCTGAAGGATATCAATTCTCCATCGATCCTGGCCAGTTATTCTTTGTGATTAAATTATCCGTTTTTACCGCGACATTATCTTCCATTATAGCTATTCTTGTGGCTATCCCGGTTTCCTTTCTTCTGGCCAGGCATCAATTCCCCGGAAAAGTATTTCTTGATACACTTTTTGATATGACTATCGTGGTCTCGCCGATCGCTATAGGGGCCATGCTGTTGATCTTTTTCAATACTTTTATTGGACGCATGATGGATAATTATTTTAAATTTGTTTTTGAGGTCAAGGGTATTATACTGGCACAGTTCTTTGTTATTATTGGTTATGCTATACGCTTTATGAAAGCGAGTTTTGAAAGTGTTGATAAAGAATATCAGGATATTGCCAGAACATTGGGGGCGAACTCATTTCATACTTTTTCCAGGATCGTTCTGCCTTTGTCCAAAAAAGGTATCGTTACGACCTTTTTACTGGTCTGGGCGCGGGCGATTGGTGAGTTCGGAGCTACGGTCACTGTTGCCGGGGCGACAACAATGAAAACAGAGACGCTGCCGGTGGCTATATTCTTGAGTTTTGAAAGAGCGGATATCACTTCGGCGATAAGTTTTATTTTTATTCTTATTATCATATCTTTGACAGTTATCATTATCATAAAAAAGGTCTTTCAGTTTCACAGGGTAATATAGTCTATGATAGAAATTGATAATCTTGGCTTTCAGGCTGATAAATTCAAACTGAAAAACATCAGTTTTAATGTCGCTCAAAAGGAATATTTTGTACTTCTGGGACCGACGGGTAGCGGAAAGACCAGCTTGATAAAATGTATTGCCGGACTTTACAAGCCGACCAGTGGAAAGGTAATCAAGAACCGGAACGAAATCACCAATATCCTCCCAGAAAAAAGAAATATAGGTTATGTGCCTCAGCGGTTTGCTTTATTTCCTCATATGGATGTTCAGGACAATATAGAATTTGGCATGAAAATAAGAGGAACTGACGCAAAAGAGATAAAAACCAGACTGGGGAGCGTGGTCGAATGGTTAAAAATAGCGCCTTTGTTGAAAAGAGAGATCGACAGTCTGTCAGGCGGAGAAAAGCAAAAGGTTTCCCTGGCCAGGGCCGTAGTCGTGCGGCCTGACCTTTTACTTCTTGATGAGCCTTTTGCGTCTATTGAGGAAAGTTTTCGTAAAAAGTTATGGTTTGAGTTGAAAAAATTCCTTTCTTATATCGAGATCCCTGTAATCCATATTACTCATAATCTGGATGAAGCCTGCGCTCTGGGCGAAAAGGTCGGCATTCTGATCAATGGCGAATTGAAACAAACAGGCAGCGTGACCCAGGTGCTCGATCATCCCTGTTCAAAAGAGATCGCTTCCTTTTTGGGATATAACAATATTTTCAAAGGAACAGTGGTAAGGAATACGAAAGCCAAATCCCTTATCAGGACGGACTCGTTTGATATTAAAATAATCAACAGGGTTAATATACAGCCAGGGGATCAAATAGAATTTTGCATCAGGCAGCAGGATTTAAAGATCATCAGGGAAAACTATCCCATAAA
>JAFGFC010000158.1 GCA_016931325.1 Spirochaetota bacterium
AGTTCATCGTTCTTAGTTTAGTAGCCGAGCCTTTAGGCTCGGAAAAGTTTAAAACGAAGAACCAAGAACTAAGAACAATTTAAATATGTGTCGTATTTCGTGATTTTAAAGTATTTATATATTTCAACGATATTAGAATATAGAAAGATCAAGGAGGTTTAAAGTGGGAAAAGTTCTATTTAATGCCAAAGAAGTGTACGATATGCGAAAGATAGTCACTGTTGCGCCGCCTCCTGAAATAAAAATAGAGGAAGAAGAAGAATATAAGGGTCCAACAAAAGAAGAGATAGAAGTAGAGAACCGTAAACTCGTAGAGGAAGCCAAAAGGGAAGCCCAGGAGATCATTGATAACGCTAACAGGGAAGCGGCAGAGATAATAAAGAGTTCTGAAGAAGGGGCCTTTGAACATGTCAAGAAAGCCACTGTCAAGGCTAAAGGGATAGAGGATACAGCCAAGGAAAGATCACAAAAGATAATTCTGGCCAAAGAGAATGAAGTCAATCAAAAGATCAGGCAGAGAGAGATCAAACTGCAGGAAGAATATGAGACCACCAAAAAGAGAGCGCATGAAGAAGGATATCGGAAAGGATATGAGAGCGGGAAAGCCGAGGTCAACCGGTTAATTAAACGATTGCATACGATTATGGAAGGAGCCATTGATAAGCGCGACCATATTATTGAAGACGCTGAAGAGCAGATCATAAGGATCGTTATTCTTATCGCTCGCAAGGTCGTTAAGGCCATCTCTGAGGAACAGAAAGGGATTGTGATAAAGAACATTCAGGCAGCCCTGGATAAGATAAAGGGTAAAACAGAGGTCATTGTACGAGTGAATACAGAGGATCTGGAGCTGGCCACTGAACATAAAGAAGAACTCATGCAGATCTTTGAAGAATTGAAGCATATGGTTATTCTTGAGGATACCCGTGTGGATCGCGGTGGATGTATTATTGAAACTGATTTTGGAAGTGTGGATGCCAGGATCGCCACCCAGCTTCAGGAGATAGAAGAGAAGGTGCGGGAATTGGCCAATATTTCCTATTTTCTGGTCAATAAGGCTGTGGCTAAATCAAAAAAAGGCGTTAAAGCAGAAAAAGCGGAAAAACCCGGGCCTGCTAAAAGTGAAGAACCACAACAGGCTGAACCGGAAAAAATAGAGGAAGATGAAGTATGAAAAATTGCGAGCCTGAAGGCTCGCCTGCTATTATATAAAACAGGGAGGGGAATAGTGAGTATCCTTGACAAATATGAGGATCTGCTCAATAAGATTGAAACTATCAAATTCAACGGCAAAGTAAAAAAAGCCGTTGGACTTACCATTGAAGGGACCGGACCCCAGGGGAATCTCGGGGAACTCTGTCATATTATTATTCCAGATCAAACAACCGGAAAAGAGAGACGCCTGGATGCCGAGGTGGTAGGGTTTAATGAAGATGGTATCATCCTGATGTCCTATGGTGATTTCAGCGGGATCTCCCAGGGATCACCCATTGTCGGGACAGGACGGCCTTTAGAAATACCCGTGGGACGATCCCTTTTAGGCCGGATCCTTAATGGAAAAGGAGAACCCATAGACGGAAAAGGGTCTGTCTCTCCTGATAAATATTATTCCATTTTCAGGCAGAATATCAAAGCTCTGTCGAAAAAAAGGATCAGGAAAAAGATCTCGGTTGGAATTAAAGCCATCGATGGTCTGTTAACAACCGGAGAAGGCCAACGAGTGGGGATCTTTTCAGGAAGCGGGATAGGAAAGTCGACTGTCCTGGGCATGATCTCCCGTTTTACTGAAGCGGATGTCAATGTTATTGCTCTGATCGGTGAAAGAGGCCGCGAAGTCAATGATTTTTTAGAAAAAGACCTGGGTGAAGAAGGATTGAAAAAATCAGTCGTGGTCATAGCCACGTCTGATGAGGCCCCTATTATGCGTTTGCGCGGTGCTTTTGTAGCGACAACCATTGCTGAATATTTCAGGGACAAGGGACTCAGGGTGATGTTCCTGATGGATTCCATTACCCGGTTTGCCAGGGCTCAGAGAGAGATAGGACTGGCTGTCGGGGAACCTCCTTCCACCAGGGGGTTTACTCCCTCTGTTTTTACTATCCTGCCGGTGCTTTTAGAAAGGACAGGGACCTCAGATAAAGGCAGCATTACAGCATTCTATACCGTTCTTGTTGAAGCGGATGATATGAATGAACCTGTGGCTGATAATGTCAGGGCTATCCTGGACGGGCATGTGGTTCTTTCAAGGGAAATGGCTTCCATGAATCATTACCCGGCTGTTGATGTTTTGGAAAGTATCAGCCGTTTGATGATAGATGTGGTTGATGATCAGCATATGAAAGATGCGGGTAAGGTGAGAGAGATTCTGGCTACTTATAAAGAAGCGTATGATCTCATCAATATTGGCGCTTATGCCAGAGGCAGTAATCCCAGGATCGATTATGCGATCGAGATGATCGATAAGGTGAATACGTTCCTGAAACAGGGCATTTTTGAAAAAATTGGTTATGAAAAAACAGAAGAGTTATTGCATGCCCTTTTTACTGATAATGAAAAATTAAAACAAGTCGATAAAAAAAGAGAGGTAGCGGGAAATGCGAAAGTACCGATTTCCGCTCCAAAAATTGCTTGAGATAAGAGAGCATAAAGAAAATCTGATCAAGAATGAAATGGCTCAAGCGCAACGGAAAAAGATCGAGCATCAGATGAAAAAGGAAAAAATGAACAAGAAATATCACCAAGGATTAAAAGACATGAAATACGATGAAAAGGCCAGACTTTTATCTATTGCCAAACTCCAGCTGTATCAGCAGTATTTCCGGTATCTCCATTATGTCATGGATAAACAGGATACACTCATCAGGTTATCAGATGAAGAAATAGCCATAATCGCTAAAAAACTGATCGAGGCACGTAAAGAAAAAAGAGTCATCGAAAAGTTAAAGGAACGGACTTTTAAAAAATACCAGAAAGAAGTGGCCAAAGAAGAACAGGATTTTTTAGATGAAGTGGGAACCAATCGATATGCGGCCAATAAGATAAAAGAGATAAAAAAGGATAAGGATAAAAAAGAAATAGAGATCCCTCTTAAGGTACCCGAAGTCGAAGATATCACCCGGATGATGTATGAAGCGATTATGTCAGGAAAGGAGGAAGAAAAATGAATCTTGAAGGTATGGAAAAAGTCCTTGACCGGATCAACCAGATCCATTCGAAATTTTTCAAACCGGGTGTGCTGGCTGAAAAAAGCAAGTTTGATCATGATATTGAACAGGCTCAGACGAGACTTTTAGAACAGAATGATCTCAAAACGATGATGTACCGTATCAAGGATTACGACAAGACGATCGATGAGGCATCTAAACAATATAATATACCGGCCAATCTCATTAAAAGCGTGATCAAGCAGGAATCCAATTTTAATCCCCGGGCGGTTTCCTCCAAGGGGGCGAAAGGCCTGATGCAGATCATGCCTGAAACCGCTGATCTTTTAGGTGTAAAAGATGTATTCAACCCGGAAGAAAATATTAACGCCGGGACAAGGTATTTAAGAATGATGTTGAACCGGTTTGACGGGGACCTGGAGAAATCACTGGCCGCCTATAATGCCGGGCCGGAAGCGGTTGAAAAGTATCAGGGTATACCGGATTACAGGGAAACGAAAACCTATATAGAAAATATTTTAAATGATTTAAAGATATTTTAAAACGCCATGGCACTATTTAAAAGAAAAAAGAAGATCAAAGATATCTTGAACAGGAAACTGATCAATTTGACTTTTTTGAACATTTTCCTGGTCCTTTCCGGGCTTTTATGGATCGATTATCTGGGATTGATCAATATTAAAAAAAGCCTCTATCCCACTTTGTCCAAGATACCGCCCTTTGGATATCTTGTCCCCAGAAGAACCGAAGATCCCTATCTTTTGAACCGGGAAGAGAGACGAAAGCAGGAGATCGCTCAAAAGATCGAATGGGAAAAGATCAAAGGTTTGGAAGAAAAGTTAAAAGAAAAAGAATCCCAGCTTTTAGAGAAAGAACAGAGCCTGGTTGAATTAGAAAAGAGTCTTAAGAACCGGGAAACCGAGCTGGATAAAAAATACAAAGATAAAGAAAACTATAAAGATAAAATAAGTTTGCAGGCCAAGTATATCACATCCATGGTTCCCAAAGAGGCGGTTAAACGTTTAGAACAAATGGATGACAGGCTTGTGATCGATATTTTCAGGCAGATAGAATCAGACGCTCAGGCCGAAGGAAAACAATCTCTTGTGCCTTATCTGTTGAGCCTGATGGATGCCGAAAAGGCTGCCGTGATCCAGAGGAAGATGACCGTTGTAGAAGAAGATATTGAAGAGGGGGGAGAATAGATCAGGAGGAGACAATGAAAGCTCAGGAAATAGTCCAGGAAAGTCAAATAACGATTCAGGAAAATAAAAGTAAAAAGCCCTGCAAGACAGAAGAAGAGTTTGACTCTGTTATGGATAAGAAATTACAGGGTGAGGATAAAATCCCATCGTCCCAAAAAACAAAAGAAAAAGACAAGGATAAGGAAAAAGTGTCCCTTAAGCGATCTGATCAGGATGAGAAAGGTAAAGGGAACAAGATAGAGGAAAAAGAAGAAAACAAATTGACCGAGATGCTCGAACTGAAAAAACAGATCATTTCACTTCTCGGTTTTTTAAAAGATAAAAATGAGGCTGTTTTTAACAAGTTTGTGAAAGATTTTATCAAAGAAAAGAGTCATCTCGATCAGCAGGGAAAAGTGATTGAGAAAATCTCCATCATGAATTATAAAAAGCTTTTAGAATTACTTTCTCTTTTAAAAAAAGAAATGGTCAAATCTCCGGCGATACTCAAAAAGGCACCGGATTTAATTAGGAAAGAAGAGGAAGGGACAGCCAAAGCGATTTTTTTAAAACGAGCTGCGAGAGAAAAAATAGTTCGAAAAACAGGCATGCCAAAAAAGGATTTTGATCCCGGTCAGAGTGGATCCAAAAAGGACACTTTTAAACCGATGCAGACTTTCTCTTTCCATCGGCCTTTGATCATACAGAAGGGGACCCTGGCGCTGAAAGAGACGCCACCCCTGCTGCAAAAGGTCAGGTTGAATGACATCGTCGATCAGATAGTGCAGAAAGTGAAAGTCAATATTCTCGAAGGGAAAAGTGAAGTCGCTCTTACCCTCAAGCCGGAATTTCTGGGCAAAGTATTTATTAAATTTCAAATAGAGGGCAATCGCTTCAGCGGGAAGATCATGGTGGATAATTATTTTACACATAAATTATTTATTGAGAATTATAATCAGCTGAAAGTTTCTTTTCAGGACATGGGGCTGTCAGTAGAGAATTTTGATATCGGAATGAATAATTCAGGGAAATTCGGGTTTGCTGAGGATCGATCAGTTCCCGTCAAAGGTCCTGCCTTAATAAAAGATATTGATGACAGTCATGTTATCGAGGAGATCTCTTCCACTCTATTATCAGGGTATGAAGGATGGGATTGGCTCGCTAACAATATTAATTTGATTGTGTAAGGAGTAATAAAATGGGTAGTTTTGATGCCATGGCACAGGTCAATGATCCTGTCAAACCGAGTCAGGTAACCAACAGGACACGGCCAAAGAAGACACAGGATCTGGGTAAAGATGATTTCTTGAAATTATTGATCACTCAGCTGGAACATCAGGATCCGCTGCGTCCTATGGAGGACAGAGAATTTATTGCTCAGATGGCCCAGTTCTCGGCTCTGGAACAGATGATAGCCATGAATAAGAGCATGGGTGATCTGAAAAAATTCTCCATGATGGAACGTTTGAATTCTATTCTGGGCAAAACGGTCAAAGTATTTGACCCGAAAACATCAAAAGAAATTGTGGGCACCGTGACCGAGGTGAATCTGGTTTTCCAGGAGCCGAGGGTCAGGATAGGGAATCAATTGTTTAAAGCAGAAGATATTATCGGAATTTTGTATGAAGGAAAAAAACCGAATTCCGATATTCAAATAAAGCAAGAAAATTCTAAAAACAAAGGAGTGAGTAAGCCATGATGCCATCATTGTATTCCGGTGTTTCTGGTTTAAAGAACCATCAGGTTAGAATGAATGTTATTGGAAACAATATTTCCAATGTCAATACGTATGGATTTAAATATTCCAGAGTGACCTTTCAGGATTTACTTTATCAGACCTTATCCGGAGCCGCTGCTCCTACGGAAGATAAGGGAGGTGTCAATCCCAAGCAATCCGGTCTCGGTATGAATGTTGCCTCTATTGATAAGATATTTACTGAAGGAAGCCTTCAAAATACAGGGAAAAATACGGACCTGGCCATAGCCGGTGAAGGATTTTTTATTCTTTCAAAAGGAGACCAGCATTATTATACCCGCTCGGGTACTTTTGATATCGATAAGAATGGAACTCTGGTCAATCCTGCCAATGGCCTGAATGTAATGGGCTGGATGGCTGCCGAAGATGTCCAGGGTAATGCCAGGATCGATACATCATCTGATGTGGGCAGGATTCAGATCCCGGTTTACGGTAAAAACCCTGCCCGGGCAACGAATTATGTTGGATTTAAAAGTAATCTAAACCTGACCGCTCCCATTGTCACACCGGAAATGACAGAAGCGGACAGGGTCCAGGCATCAGTGATGACAACCATTGATATATATGACAGTGAAGGAGAAGCGCATCAATTGCAGGTTCAGTTCAGAAAAACGGCAGAGAACCAGTGGACCGTGGCGGCTAATCTTGAAGGAGCGCCGGCAACCAGCCTGGATCTGGCTCCTGCTGCCGCTGCCGCCCCTGCCGGAGCGACCAACGAAGTTGTCCTGAACTTTGATACGCTTGGCTCTCCTTTAAATCTTACAGATACCGCCGGTAACACCATTAACACCGGCACCTTAACAGCCAACTTAAGAGCCAATATCCCCGGACGGGAAGCGATCAACATCAATCTTGATCTTGGCATTGTGGGAGAATACACAGGTGTGACTCAGTTTGCCTCTCCTACCACCACCAAAGCTTATACACAGAATGGCTATTCTTTAGGGTATCTCGAATCCTTTGTCATAGATGACAGAGGAGTCGTCACCGGTTCTTATACGAATGGTCAGAAAAGGGCCTTGGCGCAGGTGGCTCTTTCAATTTTTACAAATCCCGGTGGGCTCAATACAGAAGGGGAAACCCTTTTTACCGTTACCAATAATTCCGGTATGGCCATTGTCGGTGAAGCTGACACCGGCGGAAGAGGAAAAATCAGGGCCGGGACCCTTGAGATGTCTAATGTCGATCTTTCTGAACAATTCACAGACATGATCGTTACTCAAAGAGGATTTCAGGCTAATTCACGCACGATCACGACAGCTGATCAAATGATACAGGAATTATTGACGTTAAAGAGGTAAAGATAAGAACTATTTTACAGTTAAAATGATAGAGGTTCTTTGAAGTGATTAAAGTTACCCGATTGGATGACAGCGAATTTTACTTGAACCCTCATCAGATCGAGTTCATCGAATCCAGACCTGATACTATTATTTCACTCGTATCAGGAAGAAAAATGCTGGTAAAAGAAAAACCTGAAGAGGTTTTACGAAAAAATATTGAATACAGGAAAAAATTAGGATATATTAAGGCACAGGAGGATTAAATCATGGATTTAATGACGGTCATAGGCCTTACAGGTGGAGCTGTTACTGTAATGATCCTTGGTATTTTAGCCACGGGCGGCAATCCCGCACAGTTTCTGGATCTGGCATCTGTTTTTATCACCATTGGAGGAACGATCGGCGCGACTATGACCTCTACTCCTGCTCATCGCCTTTTTAATGTCTGGAAGATTTTTTCCAAAGTATTGTTCATTCCCACTCAGAATCCCGCTGAAACGATATTAACACTGGTCAGTTTCTCTGAAAAAGCGCGACGGGAAGGCCTTTTAGCCCTGGAAGATGATCTGGATGAACTGGAAGATAAATTCCTGCGAAAGGGGCTTCAGCTTGTTGTTGATGGAACTGACCCGGCACTGGTCCAGAATATCCTTTATACAGAATTGGAAAATATTGAAGCCAGGCATGCGGCCGGAAGACAGACTTTCGAGGATGCAGCCACTTTTGCGCCTGCCTTTGGTATGATCGGAACTCTGATCGGTCTGATCCTGGCTCTTTTTGCCGGTATCGAAGACAGAGAAGCTCTGGTAAGGAACGTGGCTACCGCTTTGATCACAACCTATTATGGCGCTATTATGGCTAACCTGTTCTTCATCCCTGTATCGAACAAGTTGAGAGACAGGAATAATACAGAAATGCTTTTACGAGAAGTTATGATACATGGGATCCTGGCCATACAATCAGGGGACAACCCGCGTATCGTGAAAGACAGGCTGGTATCCTTCTTGCCGCCCTCCGTTAGGGAAGAGATCTCAGAAGAGGTGGGAGAAAAAAAGTAGGATAAATCTATGGCAACTATCGTTCCGGAAAGAAGAAAAAAGAAAAAAGAGAGAGGGGGAGTTAGACCCACACCGGCTTATATGGTTACCTTCGGGGACATGATGAACTTGCTTTTGACCTTTTTCATTCTGCTCTTGACCACAGCCACTATCCAGGGCCGCGAGTTCAAATTGATCCTGTCTGCTTTCACAGGTTCTTTTGGGATGATGCCGGGCGGATTAACTCTGTCAAAAGGCAAGCTGGCGGAAATGGGAATGACCATTGAAACGTTGCCGGCCAGGGAACAAGGGCGTAAACTTTCTAAAGCCAGAAAACAAGCCTTACACATTTTCAAGCCGGAAATAAAAGCCAAACGGGTCAGGATCAGAGAAGATGAAAGAGGGCTGGTCATTACCTTGATGAATGATGCCTACTTTGAAAAAGGAAGCGCTGATCTTATCCCTCAGACAAAAGAAGTACTGTACAAGGTGGCTCAGCTTTTAACTTCGCCGGAGATCAAGAACAAAGTAAGAATAGAAGGTCATACTGACAACACGCCGCTCAGAAGAAAGGATTTTCCCAGGGATAACTGGGAACTTTCTACTCAGCGTTCGGTCAATGTCGTGAAATATTTGATCGACAACGGTGTGGAAGCCGATAAATTATCAGCTGCCGGGTATGGTGAATATAAACCCTTGCCCGGGAATACGAATAAGACGCCGGAAGAAAGAGCCCAGAACAGAAGGGTAGAGATCATTCTGCTCTGGGAAGAGTCGCAATTGTAGGTTTAGTAAGTTTATGTTGATTTTTATGTAAAGGTTGAGTAAATTATTAATGGGGAGGTGAAGAAAATGCCCGAAGATGAAAAAGAGCCTGTTAATTTGCCGGAAGAAGAAGAAGAGGAGGAGGTTGCGGAGGTTGCGGCCGGAGGTTTTTTTCAAAAGATCAAAGCACACCTTATCAAAATACTGGCTTTTACCGCTGCCGCGGCCTTGATTATCCTTATTTCTGTTTTTGTATCCACATGGGTTTCTAAAAAAGTGCATAAAGAGGGTATTAGAGAGATTGGTGGAAAGATCGTGATACCACCTCCTCCACCTGTCGAGATCTCTGATATGGGTGAATTCACGATCAATATAAAAGGTGATGATGAAGAGCCCCATTTTATCCGTGTTCATATCGTATTGGGTTATGGCAGGGCCGGTGACAGATCATCAACCCAGGTAGGAAGCGAGATAAGCACCCGACGCTCTCAGATACAGCACATTATTAACATGATACTCGGGGGTAAGTCAAAACAGGAACTTGATACTCCTGAAGGAAAAAGGAATTTGTCCATCGAGATCAGGGACCAGATCAATCAGGTCATGTCCTCCGGTTCCATTAAACAAGTCTATTTTAAGAGTATAACGGTTATGTAACGAGTAAAAAATATTGTCATAGGGGATATCAATAATGACAGAGATTTTATCTCAAGACGAAATTGATTCGTTGCTATCGGCCATTTCAACTGGAGAAGTTGATACTGAAGAGATAAAAGATACGGGGGAGCAGAAAAAGGTCAAGATCTACGATTTTAAAAGACCTGATAAATTTTCAAAAGATCAGCTGAGAACTCTTCAGATGATGCATGAAACATTTGCCCGTCTCACGACAACATCACTTTCAGCCCAGTTGCGAACCCTTGTCTCTGTGCATGTGGCCTCTGTGGATCAGTTAACTTATGAAGAGTTCATACGCTCGATTCCCAATCCGACCACGCTGGGCATTGTTAATATGGACCCATTGAAAGGAAGCGCTATTTTTGAGATGGACCCATCCGTTACATTTACCATTATTGACAGATTGTTTGGCGGAAGCGGTGAGACCATGAAGATCAATAGAGAATTGACTGATATAGAACTTTCTGTTATGGAAAATATAATTGTCAGGATATTGAGTAATTTAAGAGAATCATGGTCAGCGGTTATTGATCTCAGACCTCGTCTGGGTAATATCGAAACCAATCCTCAGTTCGCTCAGATCGTTCCTCCTAATGATATGGTCGTGCTTGTTACCCTGGAGACGAAAGTGGGTGAAGTAGAGGGCATGATGAATTTCTGTATCCCTTATATAACGATTGAGCCTATTATTTCGAAATTATCAGCTCAATACTGGTATTCCAGTATCAGGAAAGGAGGCGGAAGCGAGAACCTTGAGATCATCAAAGAGAGACTTGATAATGTTAAATTACCTGTTATCGTAGAGCTGGGGGGGATCAATATATCGGTAAAGGATGTTCTTGATATAAAGAAAGGCGATGTTATCAAGTTAGAAAATACAAAGATTAACGCGGAAATGGAAGTTAAAGTGGGTGACAGAACAAAATTTACAGCCAGACCCGGTGTCGTGGGTGTAAAAAAAGCTATACAAATAACAGGAATTGTCGAAGAGTTTTCTGATGAGTTATTGGAGGGATTAAAAAAAGGAGGTGAGGAAGAATGAGCGATGGTTCACTGTCTCAAGAAGAAATTGATGCCCTATTACAAGGCGTTGATGAAATGGCAACGGAACCGGCGGCAGCACCCGCTGCAGCCGCTGCAACAGGCGATTTGACGGAAGAAGAAAGAAATACTTTTATGGACATTCTTCGATCTGAACTCTCCAGTGCAGCCAACACTCTTTCTACGATTATATCCAAAAAAGTAGAGATCATTAATCCAACATTGGAAATTAAATCTCCAGATAAAACACGTGATGATATTGCAGGCGAGAATATCCAGGTTAAAATAGATTGCACAGAAGGAATTACAGGAGAAACACTGTTTGTCCTCAAAAAAGGAGATGCCTCTGTTATTGCTGATCTCATGATGGGTCAGGACGGTACGTCACCTCCGGCCGAACTGAACGAGTTGTATATGAGCGCCATATCAGAAGCTGTATCACAAATGTTCGGTTCCGGTTTGAATGTCATTTCAGCCAAAGTGAACAGGCAGATAAAAGTCGCCCCTCCTTCCGCTGAGGTTATGACATCCTCCAATGAATTGATGCTCCCTCCTGGAGACAAGATCGTTGTGACCACATCGACTTTAAGCATAGAAGGACTTGTCTCGTCAAATCTGGTTCATATATTTTCTTTTCCTCTGGTAAAAGAGATCGTTTCAGCAGCCAGTGTGGGGACTGTTTCCTACACGCAACCTCAGGCTCAGGCCGCGGTCACTCCTATGGCTCAACCGGCAGGTCCCACATCGACACAGGTTTCTGTCCAGCAAGTACAATTCCCGGCTCTGGGGCAAGGTGTCCCCGGTGTTTCTCAGGAGCAGGTAACAAATATATCTCTTTTACTTGATGTTCCCATGCAGCTGACAGTAGAGCTGGGACGAACAAAGATGCTGGTGAAAGAGATCCTTGGATTGGGTGAAGGCTCGATCATAGAATTGGATAAACTGGCTGGCGAACCTGTTGATCTTTTAGTGAATAACAAGCTGGTAGCGAAAGGTGAAGTTGTTGTTATAGACGAGAATTTTGGCGTCCGTGTTACAGATATCATTAATCCTATGGAGCGATTAGCCGGTTTGCAGCAGAAGTAAACCCGTATTAAAAAACTTGACTTTCTGGATTATTGATATAAATTAAAAAAAAAGATAGAAAATAAACGGGAGGGGAACTTGAAAATTCGATACCTGATCTTATTCTGTTTGATGATTTTCTTCAATACTTATTTTGCACGATCACAAACAACCTCACAATCCCCGTCAGCAAAGACCAATCAACCAACAGTTTCTGAAGAGTTTGAATATACCAGACCTGAAGAAACTAAACCGCCAAGTTATTTTTCGCTTCTTTTCAAGACTTTTATCATACTTGTTCTTTTTGGCGGGGGTGTTTATTACGTTTTCAGGTATATCTCTAAAAAACAGGGTTTCCTTCCCGTTTCTTCTAATATTATCAGGTTATTAAGTACGGTCCCTGTCGGGACAAACCGGTTTATTCAGCTGATTGAGGTAGGTACTCATTACTATTTGATCGGCACGTCTGATTCAGGTATAACCTTGATAGCCGAGATCACTGATAATGAAAGTATCAATGCGATCAAGATCAAAGCCAGCGAGGTAAAACCTGAAACCGGAAAGATCAGTTTTATCAGTTTCATTAAAGATATCATTGCTCATATTCCCGGTAAAGAGATTATCAAAGGCGATAAAACAAAGTTATCCTTTCTTAAACGACAAAAAGAAAGATTGTTGAATTTAAATAATCATAATTCACATCCTAAAAAGAGGTGATCTTTTCAGAAAAGCATTATTATAGGATTTTAAATTTCCGAACCTGAGTTCGGCTACAGATATACAAATTGGGAGGGGTACTTGAAGAAAAAGATAGTAAAGATTGTAGCTGTTTGTGCTATACTGATACTTGTAACTTCCGCTGTTTCTCGCTCTGCTCCTGTAAGGATCCCTATCCCTAAAATTACCATAGGTGTTGATGAGGCCAAAAGGCCTTCCGATGTTTCTCTGGCCCTGGAGATACTGGCCCTTTTATCGATTATAACCCTGGCTCCGGCCATTATTATGATGGTTACTTCTTTTATAAGGATCCTTATTGTTTTTTCTTTTATCAGTCGGGCTCTGGCCACACAGCAGATGCCGCCTATGCAGATCTTAACAGCCCTTTCCCTGTTCCTGACATTTTTTATTATGAGCCCGGCTTTGAATGAAATGAATGAAAAGGCTTTACAGCCTTATCTGGCCCGGCAGATAAGCGCTGATCAGTTCTACGAGCGGGGGATACAGCCTATAAGGCAATTCATGTTCAAACAGACCCGCGAAAAAGATATTTCCCTTTTTATTCATTTGGGGAAACAGCCACGGCCGAAGAACAGAGATGATGTTCCCACCTATGTTCTCATTCCGTCTTTTATATTATCCGAATTAAATACGGCTTTTAAGATAGGCATACTGATCTTTATCCCCTTTATTATTATTGACCTTGTTGTAGCCAGTACCCTGATGTCAATGGGAATGATCATGTTGCCGCCTGTTATGATATCATTGCCGCTCAAGATCGTTCTTTTTGTCCTGGTTGATGGCTGGCATTTGATCACGTATTCCATGGTTCGAAGTTTCCACTAAAACGTTCGACGTTCGACCAACAGGATGTTGGGAGTATCGAATCCCCAAGGACGGAAGGGATTCGATCAGGACATTTTTAGTTATTCGGTATTAAGGTGGTCGGATCCCAGTTATCCTTAACGGATCCGACCCGACGACCATCCTGGTCATCGAACCTCGCACGTGGGAGTTAAGATGGAGTTTGATTTAGCCATTAAAATTGCCCGTGAGGCTATATTACATACTTTGCTGATCGCTTCACCGGTACTGGTGACTTCTCTTTTGATCGGATTAATTGTGAGTATTTTCCAAACAACCACCTCGATTCAGGAGCAGACCCTGACGTTTGTTCCTAAATTTGTCGCTATTTTTATGGCCCTTTTGATCCTGGGGCCATTCATCGCTCAGGATCTGATGAATTTAACCAAAAATTTATTATTAATGATCCCGGATATGATCAAATGAAGAGTAAATTTATTAAACCTCGAACCAGAAAATAATGGAGTTAATAATATATAATTTTCAGAGAATGCTCTTGATCTTTATGCGTATCAGCGGTATTATGTTTGCTACCCCTTTCTTTTCTTCTCTGGTGATACCGGTAAGGCTGCGCATCATTTTTTCTATCTTTCTTACTCTTATCCTGTCCTCGGCGTTGAAGAATTTTAATATGGCCATACCTCCTCATATCGGGCAGTATGGATTAATGGCCCTGGGGCAGCTGGTGTTGGGCTTGATCCTGGGTTTTATTGTCGCCATTATCTTTACGGCCTTTCAACTGGCCGGTCAATTCTTCAGCTTTCAGATGGGATTTGGCATTATCCAGGTTTATGATCCTTTATCTCAGATCGAGATCCCTATCATAGGTCAACTTCAATATCTTCTAGGTATTTTCATATTTTTGCTGATAAGAGCCCATCATCTGTTAATACATTCTCTTTATCAGTCATTTGAAATATTACCGTTCTTTGATTTCAGTAGCCTCGGACATGTTCAGCTGCTTTCTTTATCTCTTTCGAAAATATTTTCCAGCATGTTCCTTTTGGCTCTAAAGATCGCCTTTCCCATCATCGCCACCATGTTTTTAGTTGCTTTTGTTCTGGGTCTTTTAGCCAAGGCATCGCCTCAGATGAATATTTTTATGGTGGGATTCCCTTTGCAGATCGGGATAGGATTAATCGCGCTTTTTATTATACTGCCGTTTTTTGTAGAGATGATCGCCAATATTCTGGATTACACATTTGATGATATGATCAGATTGTTATATACACTGAAGTGAAGAATAAAAAGAATATATGTTAAACGATGAACTGTATCTAAAAATTAATTTACAGTTATTTGCCGCGCCTGAAGATGAAGGCCGAACCGAAGAGCCGACAGAGAAAAAGATCAGGGAAGCCAGAGAAAAAGGAAAGGTGGCCAAAACCACCGAGCTGGCATCGGCTCTGGTTCTTTTGATAGGATTTTTTGTTCTGGCTATTTTTGCTTCCAACCTTTTCTATGGATTTTTAGCATTCATGCGTTCCATATTCGATAATCTTGATACAATGGATTTTACTTTTGGTAATTTCAGACAGATAGCGACGGACGGGCTGATCCAGTTTGCGAAACTGGCCGGGCCCCTGCTTGTTATCAGTATGATCATAGCCTTTGTGGCTGATGTGGTTCAGGTCGGTTTCAAGTTCACCCTCCATCCTCTAAAGCCGGAGTTTTCCAAAATAAGTTTTACCATGGAAAAATTAAGAACCAAGATCTTTTTTTCACGAGAGGTGTTGGTCAATTTTATAAAATCCGTGCTGAAGGTGATCATTATCCTGGGGATCGCTATTTTTGTTATTTATTCAGATTATCCCAGGATCGTCAATACTATCCATCTGGGGATAATGGAAGCGGTAAAGATCGTTTCCTGGAGTACATTTAAGATGGCGATATGGACATCGATTATCCTTTTATTTTTTAGCGGATTTGATTATCTTTATCAAAGATGGTCTCATATGCAGAGTTTGAAAATGACCGTTCATGAAGTAAAAGAAGAGAGAAAACAGTATGAGGGTGATCCTCTGATAAAAATGAGACAACGGGAACGACATAGAGAACTGGCCATGCGAAGAATGATGCAGGAAGTACCCAAGGCTGATGTCGTGGTTACCAATCCCACCCATTTTGCCGTGGCTCTTTTGTATGAACCGGAGTATATGAATGCCGCGCAGGTTGTGGCCAAAGGAGCAGACCTTATAGCGAAAAGGATAATGGAGATCGCGGGTGAGAATAATGTCCCATTAATTCAGGACAGGGTCCTGGCCAGAACCCTGTATAAGGAAGTTGATATCGGGGAAGAAATTCCACCCATTTTATTCGAAGCCGTAGCGAATGTCCTTGTCCAGATATATAAGATGCGTGAGAAAAAAGAGGCGGTGATCTGATGGCTGACGTAAAGAAACCATTAACCGTGCACTGGATGCAGCAGACAGATATACTCATGGCTATCGGCGTTGTCGCGATTATTCTGATGCTCATCATCCCCTTACCCAGTCTTCTGCTCGATATGTTGATCGCCATAAGTCTGATGCTTGGTATTGTCGTTCTTTTAACTGTCATGTACATTCAAAGGGCCACTGATTTTTCTGTTTTTCCTTCATTGCTCTTAATTACCACTGTTTTTCGTCTGGCTTTAAATGTGTCTTCCACGCGGTTGATCCTTTTAAAAGGTCCGGCGTTTAATGTACAGATCATAAAAGCATTCGGAAATTTTGTCGTGGGAGGAAATTACGTTGTTGGATTTATCATCTTTTTAATTCTGGTCGCGGTTCAATTTATCGTCATCACAAAAGGAGCCACCCGTATCAGTGAAGTGGCTGCTCGTTTTACTCTGGATGCCTTACCCGGTAAGCAGATGAGTATTGATGCTGATCTTAATGCCGGGCTGATAACAGAAGAAGAAGCCATCAAGCGAAGACTGGAGATAAGGAGGGAATCTGATTTTTACGGCGCCATGGACGGTGCGGCTAAATTTGTACAGGGTGATGTTAAAGTCGGATTGATCATAACGGTGATCAATATTATTGGCGGCTTGATCATTGGAACCGTGATGAGAGGGGAAACCATCTCATCGTCATTAAAGATCTATTCTCTTCTGACAGTCGGAGACGGGCTTGTGGCCCAGATCCCGGCTCTCTTAATATCTACGGCTACGGGTATTATTGTGACTCGTGCTGTTTCTGATGGCAGCCTGGGAGAGGATCTCGCCAAGCAGGTCACCAATCAACCCCGTGCTATCTTTATTGGAAGTGTTTTTCTTTTTCTCATCGCTTTTGTACCTGGTTTTCCAACTATCCCTTTGATCCTTTTGAGTATTGTTACATCTGTTGTAGGATATCAGATCTATCAGATCAGAAGAGACGAAAAGAAAAAGATAGAGGGAATGGAAAAGGAAAAAGAAGAGGAAAAACGCAAACCTCTTTCACTGAAAGGGCTTTTGCAGGTTGATCCTCTCGAAGTGGAGATCGGGTACAGCCTTATCCCTCTGGTCGACCCGGAACAGGGAGGAGACCTTTTAGAACGCATTACCATGATCCGCCGGCAGGCAGCCCTGGAGATGGGTCTTTTGGTGCCGCCTATCCGTATCAGGGACAACATGAAACTTGAGCCGGATGAATATAATATCCTTGTAAAAGGGGTGGAGGTGGCAAAAGGCAAGTTAAGGATCGGAAAATTTCTGGCCATGGATTCTACCGGAAAAGCCGAAAAAATAGAAGGAGAGAAGACCCAGGATCCGGCTTTTGGACTGCCGGCTTACTGGATCGATACGTCTGAAAAAGATAAAGTTGAACTCAGAGGATATACTGTTGTTGATCTGCCTTCTGTTATTGCTACGCACCTGACCGAAATGATCAAAAAATACAGCTATGAAATACTCGGTCGAAAGGAAGTCCAGGAGCTTTTGGAAAACGTGAAAGAAGTTAATCCTGTTCTCATTGAGGAAGTTAACAGTTCGGCTTCCATTGGGATCGTTCAGAAAGTGCTGCAGAACCTTTTAAGGGAACGTATTTCGATCCGCGATCTGAATACCATACTGGAGTCTATTGCTGATTATGCTCCTACTATTAAAAATATTGATTATTTAACCGAATATGTCAGATCGTCATTAAAGCGCCAGATCACAAGAGCGTTTGTTTCAGAGGAGGGTAAGATCCCGGTTGTCACGGTTGATCCTGATCTGGAAAATGTTATCCATGAATCTTTACAGGAGACATCGGAAGGGATCAGTGTGGGATTGCCGCCCGATACCATTGAAAAAATCATCCGAAAGGCCAGTGATATCTCGCAAAATATTTCCAGGAACGGAAATCCGCTCATTATTATGACCAATCCTAATATCAGACCTATTCTATTTGATATCCTGGAAAGGGCCATCCATAATCTTGTTGTATTATCTTATAATGAAGTTGAACCTAATATTTTTATAGAGAATTTATCTGTTTTAGAAATTTAATTATGTAGCCGAGCCTTTAGGCTCGGATCTCAGGTATCAGGTTTTAGATATAAGTTATTATTTTATTTTCATATTCATCATAAAACCAACCTGATATCTTAAACGAGGAGGATACATATGTTAGGATATAAAACCTACAAGGGAAAGACGCTGGCAGAGGCTGTGGCCAAGATGAAAATGGAACTGGGTACCAATGCCATGATGCTTCATCACAGAGAGATACGATCCAAGGGCATCATGGGATTTTTCAGGCCACCGGAATTTGAAGTAGTGGGTATGGTATCTGATAAATCAAGCATTAAAAATAATATTTTATTCAAATCCTTGAATAATGGATCCTTAAAAGACGTACCAAAGGAAGATCCCGGCACTCTGCTGCAAAGAGAACTGGAGGATATTAAAAAACAGATAAAGATCCTGACAGAGAATAAAAAAGGCATAACTGTCAAAAGCGGAGAAGATAGTGAGAAATTTAAAGGATTTCAGAGATTTGTGAACATTATGAGGGATAATGATATCGGAGATGACCTTATTGAGAGCATCATGGAATCAATAGAAAAAGAGATCGATGTTACTATTATTGATGACGAGAGGGTTATCAAAGAAAAGATAAAGCAGAAACTGACAGATCTTTTTGATACAACCGGGCCGATCGAGATCAATGGTAAAACCCCCAGGATCTTTATGCTTATCGGGCCGACCGGTATGGGAAAAACAACGAGTCTGGTCAAAATAGCCGCTAATTACCGGTTGAAGAAAAATAAGCAGGTGGAGATCATCAGTATTGATAATTATCGTATAGGAGCTTCAGAACAGTTGAAAGCGTATTCGGAAATCATGCAGGTTTCATTTGTAAAGGCTGGAAGTAAGGCCGAATTAAAGACGATCATTAAAAAATCCAAATCTGATCTGATCTTGATCGATACAGCGGGTCGCAGTCCACAGGATGATATTTCAATATCTATGCTCCGTGATTATATTAAAGAGCTGAGCATGCATAAACCGGACATCTTCCTGGTTATCAGCGCTAATGTTAAGAAACGTGATATCATAGAGATCATGAACAAGTATTTGAAAACAAATTATAAATATCTTTTATATACGAAACTTGATGAAACATTATCAACCGGCGCCATCCTGGATTCCACCCACAGGATAAAAAAACCCATATCGTTTATTACGACAGGTCAGGATGTGCCCAAGCATATTGATATTGCCACACATGATTATATTGTTAAAAATGCCCTCATGGAGTTATAAATATGGCTGATCAGGCCGAATCATTAAGAAAAGAAGTAGAAGCGTTTGAGAAACAACAGAATAGCACCCGTGTGATCACTATAGCCAGCGGCAAGGGAGGAGTCGGAAAATCTATTCTGGCGGTTAATCTGGGATTGAGACTGGCAGAAACAGGGAAAAAGGTAACCATACTGGACGCTGATTTTGGCCTGGCCAATATTAATGTCATTTTAGGTATCCTTCCCAAATTCACACTCTATCATGTTTTTAAGGGAGAAAAGAATCTGGGAGATATTCTGATCGAAGTGGATGATAATTTTAATATTATTGCCGGAGCCGCCGGCTTTTTTCAACTGGCCAACCTGGAAACATCGAAACGCGAGAAGTTACTTGAACAGATGCAGACTCTCGATCATAATGATTATTTGATAATCGATGCCGGAGCCGGTATTTCTGAAAATGTTATCAATCTAATGCAATCGTCGGATGAGTCGATCATTGTTACCACCCCCGAACCCACGGCCATTACGGATGCCTACGGGATCATTAAGACCGTCTCGTCCTTAAATAAAGATCAGCATGAAAAGGATCTGAAATTGAACCTTGTCCTGAACCGGGTAAAAAATTTTCTGGAAGCCAAAAAGGTATCTCATAAAATCCAGGATATTGTGGAGCAATTCCTTGATGTAAAGATAAATTATCTTGGTTTTATTCTGGATGACCCTCTCGTTACCAGTTCTGTCAGAGCACAGGAACCTTTCATTAAAAGTTATCCTAATTCCAAGGCCAGTTTTTGTGTCAATAACCTTGTTTATTCTTTAACGAAAAGCAAACCTGACCAGTACAATTCAGGACTGGTCAGGTTTTTTAAGAATTTTCTTGGCTCTTTGAAAGGAATATCAACACAAATTTAGTTCATCGTTCTTGGTTTAGTCACTGTCCTTGGAAAAAGTCCTTTGCTCTGAGGAATTCAATGAATTCCCGGGATCAAGTCCCCGCAATAT
>JAFGFC010000159.1 GCA_016931325.1 Spirochaetota bacterium
AATGCCGGTAACATCATAGTGTTTTATAATCCGGTTACAGAAAAATTTATGCCGTTGATGATTGCCGGTTATGATTGTGAGTTTGATGTCTTTTCTGTCTTGCATATTATGACTTTCCCTTTCTCTTAAAGAATCGATGCATAACAGCTTTGATCAACCGTTCCCCATGACGTCCGTCAAACAGGATGTTCCTCTCCTTTTTATATTGCCGGATGTTTTTTAAATTCACTTTGCTCCGTTCATTCAACCTTTGCTTTAATTCCCGGACAGAGGAGGCGGGTAAAGCCACTCTGTATTTGATCAGATCATGGCTGTCATAGTAACCGATGCTTTTTGTTTTAAAGAGGATAACCGGTTTCCCTGTAAGGGCCGCTTCCACCTCGGTGGTTGAAGAACCGGTCAGGATAAATTTGTCAGCAAAAAAGTAAAAATAGACTCCTTCATGAGGATAAGCAAAATATACATTTTTATTATATTTCAATCCGGCATAAAACAATATATATCCGATCGTCCATATTCTTTTCAGGCTCTGTTTTATTAAAAATTTCATTGTTTCCTTATGGGTCTTTCTTAATTTTAAGATGACAAGAGCATTATTTTTTCTTGCCCATTTTACTGTCTGCCTGATGGCTTTAAAGCAATCATGATCATCATCATCAACATCACCCATCTTTAAGAGGCGACCGCCGTATCCTATAAAAAGGATAATCGTATTGAAATTCCTGCCCAATTTACTTAAGAAATAGTCTCGTCTGGGAGATTGCACAGAGTATTTATAGGCCAGATCAAATTGAGGAAGAGTATTAAGAACGACATGGCGTGACACGTTTTTTAGCCATTTATAATAATCTTTGTCAGCGCCGCAATATAAGGAAAAACCTTCCCAGTGAGGAGGCCCCTGGGGATACAATAAAAATTCCTTTTTCCCGTACAGGCCATGGGCTGCAAAAACAGTGTTGTTATATTTTTTCAATTCCTCATCCGGTGTGGTTGTGATGACAACATCCGGTTTTAACTTTTTTATTTTTTTCAGGGCATCCTGTTTATTTTTAAAATATATTATTTTTTTATCTTTGATGTCATCGTAGTTGCTGAAAAAAGAATCTTTTATATGGAATTTTTTACAGAGCAGATAAAGACGGGTTCCCGGTATTTGAGGGATGGAAGCGAATACACGCAGCTTGATAAGCCCGCTGGAGTACAGCACTATTGTTTTATCCCGGCTCATGGAATAGGATATCCTGTTTGAAAGATAGGTTTAGTTCTCAATATTCTGTAATCTGACATAATGGCGAAAGGTTCTATTGATCTTCATCAGATGCTTGAACGAACCACTCCCTTTTAATTGCCCGTTATCGATAAAGAAGAACTTATCGGCATCTTTCACGGTTGATAACCTGTGGGCAATGGATATGATGGTTTTTTTCTTTTTTCTGAGTTTATCAATGGTGCGCTTGATGAGCAATTCGCTTTCAGAGTCAATGGAGCTGGTGGCCTCATCGAGTATTATAATGTCCGGATCGCGAACAAGGGCCCGGGCTATGGCGATCCGCTGTCTCTGTCCTACGGAAAGCGAATTTCCCTGAGAACCGACATTGGTATTGTAGCCTTTTTCCAATTTTTTAATGAATTCGTGAGCATGGGCCATCCTGGCAGCACGGACAATATCGTTATGGCTTATGTTCTCAATTCCATATTTGATATTATTGGCTATTGTATCATTAAAAAGTATCGAGGTCTGGTCAACAAAACCGATCAAGCCCCGCCAGGTATGAATATCCAGATCTTTTAAATTGTGGCCGTCAACCCTGATCTCGCCTTTGTTAGGATCAAATAATCGTATGATTAAAGATACGATGCTGCTTTTTCCGGCTCCCGACGGCCCGACAATAGCCGAGTATACCCCCTTTTTAATGGTCAGATCGATATTTTTCATGATCGTTTCTCTTTCATAAGAAAAATTGACCCGGATAAAACGGATGTCCTGTTTAAAGGAGGATATCTTTTCTGTTCCATTGTGAAAGGTATAATGCTTAAATTGCTTTATAACATCCTTGATAATGGGAATGCTTCCATAGACACGGCTTATGGCTGATAGGCCTTTATTGATGGACTGCAATACAGGAACGAATCGTGTAAAGATACCCAGAAAAAGGATGATCCATACCATATCCGTATTATTCGCTCTGGATAAAACAATCCCGAAAGAGATGATTAAAAGGGCGGCCAGGATAGCCATGATCTGGTTGACAGGAATGATTAAAATGCTTCTTTTCAGCATCTGGATCTCACGATGGATAACCGTATCAATATATCTTGTGAACCGTTTCTGTTCAGAAGCAAAGGTCTTGAAAATGTGTATGATCTTTAACGAATTCATTATCTCTGCCAGAATAGCGCCTAATCTCGAACGGGCCACAGCCCTGTTATAACTGGTGGCCTTTATATATTTTATCAGTCTGTAGACTGGATAAATAAAGAGCACAGATAATCCAAAGGTCAGAAGGGTCAGCTTGGCAGAAATGAAAACCAGGATAGTAAAATAGACCAAAGACATGGCGCATGAGAAAACAAAGACCAACAACCCGCGAAAAACAAACCGTAAGTTGTCACATTCCACGATGATCAGGTTCTGAAGATACCCGTACTGGTATTTAAAGAGTTTGGCAATGTTAGTATACATAATATTATCCAATAATTTCACACGCCAGAACTTGAGCATGTTTAAAGATAATGACTCGGTCCAGAGGGTGTGAATATATATCAGGATCGATTTAAATACGGTAGAAACCAGTATGATGGATCCGAGGAATATAATTTGCATATGACCGGTCAATGAATTAAACCAGATTTCCAGGAATTTCAGGAAGGAAATAGGCAGGGTAACATGAAATCCCACCCCCTGTATGAGATTTTGAAGTATGGGAATAATCAGGGCCAGACTGAAGCCATCCAATACCGCTTCCCCCATGTTCATCAGTACAAGCAGGGTGATTTTTAAATTAGGATACCTGGTTGTGATATTAAATATTTGAAAGATCTCAAATACGGTTTTGATCTTATTAATCAGGGATTTCATTTTTCTTCATTTGTCCTTATTAAGGATATTATGCTACAGGCCGGGACATATTTTTTCATATAAAATTTAGCAAGATACAAGATATAAAAATTTCAACTTTGAGTCAACAACTATTAATGAAATACCCTGATCACCTTTTTCTTGACAATCAGATTCTATATGGTATTTTGTATTTTTGATCTTTGCCGGTCGCTGCTCGGTCAAGTGAAAAGATAATAACAGGTTGCACCATGAAAGAAAAAGTATTAATGAAAGGAAATGAGGCTCTTGCTGAAGCCGCTATCATTGCCGGATGCCGGTATTATTTTGGATATCCCATAACCCCTCAAAATGAGATCCCGGCGTATATGTCATGGAGGCTTCCTCAGGCCGGCGGTGTTTTTATCCAGGCTGAAAGTGAAGTCGCGTCTATTAATATGATTTTTGGGGCGGCCGCCGCCGGAGGCAGGGCTATGACCACAACCAGTTCGCCCGGTCTTTCCCTTATGATGGAAGGAATATCCTATATAGCGGCTGCAGAGCTCCCTTGTGTGCTTGTCAATGTTATGAGGGGAGGGCCTGGTCTGGGCAATATCGCCGGGGCTCAGGGAGACTATTTTCAGGCTGTCAAGGGTGGAGGACATGGTGATTACAGGCTTATTGTTTTAGCCGGTAACAGCGTTCAGGAACTGACTGAACTGACGGTTGAGGCTTTTGATATGGCTGATATGTACCGAAACCCGGTGCTATTATTGAGTGACGGGATCCTGGGCCAGATGTCTGAACCGCTAATCCTGCCGGAACCGAGCCGAAAAAAAATGCCAGCCAAAACATGGGCGTTAACAGGATCTCAAGATCGGGCCAAGAATATAATCAGGACCTTGTGGCTCCATCCTGAAGATGCCGTTGAAAAACACAATATAGAGCTGGACAGAAAATATAAAAAAATTAAAAAAGAGCTGTTAAAATATGAATCTATACAGATCGAGGATGCTGAAATAATACTGGTGGCTTATGGCACTTCATCAAGGGTGGCCAGAGGTGTGGTCAATCAATTAAGAAAACAGAACATTAAAATAGGTTTGATCAGGCCCATCACCTTATGGCCTTTCCCTGAAAAGATCATAAGGGAAAAAGCCAATGGAAATAACAGGTTTCTTGTTATCGAGATGAGTATGGGACAGATGGTAGAGGATGTTAAATTGGCCGTGGGAGAACGATGTCCTGTTCATTTCCTGGGTCGCGGTGGCGGATGGATTCCGTCCGAAGAGGGCATTATCAGTAAAGTAAAAGAAATAATTTAGTTCATCGTTCTGTAGCCGAGCCCTCTTCGACCCTTAGAAATTGTCCAAAGGACAATTTCAAGGACAAAGTCTCCCTAGGAATTGCAAGACAATTCCAGGGACTTGATCCCGGGAATGCTCTGCATTTCGCGGGGCCTGAAATCGCTTTAGCGATTTCTAGGGGGGAGGCTTCCCTGTGAAATTCAATAGAATTTCCAGGGTACGCTCCCTTTAGGCTCGGATAGGGGTTTGATTTACAAAGTGCCCGTTAGGGTATCAAACCCGTCTTTTATATATTTAAGGGTTCGATCCCCTTACGGCCCTGAGAAATTTTTCTATGAAAAATTTCCAGGACAAAGTCCCGGGAATCGCCTAGCGATTCCTCGGG
>JAFGFC010000160.1 GCA_016931325.1 Spirochaetota bacterium
GGCGGGGTGACAGTACGCTGTATCAATGTGAACGGCTATGTAACCGGTTATGGTTTTTCCAGCGCCACGGACGATAACGGCCGGTCCATCGGCATTACTGTGAGCTATAATTCCTTTAGTATCTGGATAGGCGGCGATACCACCATCAGGGTGGAGAACGCCATTGTTGCTTCTTCACTCTCCTCCAATGAACTGGATATGGATGTTTACCTGGCCAATCATCATGGTGACAATGACGGCAATCAGCTGGACGGTGACGGGAACAGCCAGAATTTTATCAACAGGTTAAAACCGGAAGCAGCCATTATATCAGCGGGATCCCAGTATGATAATCCCAATGCCAACTGCGTGAATTATCTGATAGGTGTGGGAGCCTATATCTATCAGACCTGTTACGACCCCGGCCAATATGATATACCGCCCGGCAATGGTATTGTTTTTAATCAGGACGGTAACAGCACAGGGGATTATGACGGCGATATCAAGATCGAAACAGACGGATCCACCTACAGCGTTTCCGGAAGGATAACCCCGGCCGGGATTTATGTCTCCAATACCTATACAGCCGGCGGCGGTATAGGCAGCGTCAGTTTCACACCCTCTACTCTTTTGAACAACGGGATAGACAGGGTCAAAGTAGAGGCGGTCATTTCTCTGGATCCCTCTTTGATCAGCAATGTCACTATGGACTGGTCCTCTCTGGGCGGCACGAATACGGAAACATTGTATGATGACGGAACGCACGGCGACTCGATTTCCAATGATAGCATATACACCTTTACCAATATTTATTCAACATCGAACGAAGGCACTTATCCTGTAGGCATAACCGTTGTTAAAAAAGACGCCAGCACGGTTGTGAAAACAGTGAATCTCACTCTGGTTGAAGACCGTTTTGCTCCTTTTGCCGAAGATTTTTATCTTAAACTGACAAATTCAGGGATCAGGCTCTCCTGGATAAATCCTGTGGAGGAAGATTTTGACTATCTTATGGTGCGTTATGATACCGGTCCGGCCAGTTTTCCGGAAACCATAAATGAAGGCACTTTTCTTTACAAGCAGACGAACAATAGTGCAAGTGAATATTTTCATTCCCCCATTCAGTTCTATAAGAAATATTTTTATACTATTTTTTTTATTGATGTGAAGGGGAATACCACAAAACTGCAAAGATCCATTCTGGTGACTCCCACAGATGAAAAGGATTTTGCAAGGATCTCGGATAATCTGATAAAGCCGGAAGATGAACAACAGGTAGAGATCGTTTTTCATGATTCCGTTATTTCGACTTTTCCCGAGATCAGTGTGTATAACGCTCTGGGAGATCAGGTGCGGGATATGAAGGTGGATCCTTCCAGTCTGGATGCCAGCAACAATTCTGTACGATGGGACCTGACGGATTCCAACGGGCAGAAGGTGGGGTCCGGACTGTACTATATTGTGATCAGCACATCAAAGGGTCAGCTCAAATATAAAGTCCTTGTTGTTCGCTGAGGCTGCCTGCGAAAGAAAAAATAAAACATATGCCCGTGAAGAAAGAAGAAAGAATATTAATCGTTTTTTTACACGGAATAGGGGACAATATCATGTTGAGCCCGTCAGTGAAGGCGCTAAAAAAGAAATTTCCCCGTTCCTTTATCATGATCGATGTGTTAAAGACCCTTCCTGTCGCTTCACTCTGGAAGAACAATCCTTATATTGATAAAATATACAATTCCAATCTAACCTATAATCCGCGTTACTGGAACCCTCTGGCTTATTATTTAAAAGATTTTTGGATAATAAGAAATGAGATAAAAGAACTGGTCAGAACGTACAGGATCACGCGTGTTTATTTTCCGAAAAGTATTTTAACAGTCTTTCAGAAGATCGAAAGGAATGCGCTCACCGCAGGCTGGCCCAATCGTTTTTTTCGAAAGATCTTTTTAAGCCACGTTGTCCATAAGATATACAGGCTGGCCGGGGAGATGGACCTGGACCTGGATGACCCGAGAACTGAACTGTACTTGAAAAAGAACGATATGAAACAAGCCAGGGCTTTTTTAAAAAAGTGCGGTATTTCTAAAAAAGATATCCTGATCGGATTGCATCGAACATCAGGGGATGACCGGAAGAACTGGGACATCGATGAGGCTCAGGTCTTCTGTGATATGGCAGTACAAAAATTCAAAGCCAAATGTATTATTTTTAATGGGCCCCGGTCATACGAAGAAGAATTTGAGAAAGAGGGCAAACATATCACCGGTAAGAACATTTACAATATGGTAACCGATCCCCCTCTGGATATCTTGAGCCTGGCCTCCCTGATAAAATCCTGTGATGTGATGGTGGCCACGGATTCCGGACCCGGCCATATGGCTGATGCCATGGATGTACCTTTAGTCTCTCTTTTTATAGATTCCCCTTCAGAGTATGTGGGACCTCTTGGGAAAAAAACTCACCTTTTATGTTCACCCCGCGGGAACCCCCGCCTGCGGCTGATAAAAGCACAGAAAGTTTTTAAGATTGTTGCCGATATCTTAAAATAAGTTTTTATGAAAATCCTTTTTATCACCACGAATTTTATTATTGAACCGTTAGGGATCATGTACCTGTCCGGCAGCCTGAAAAAGCAGGGCCACAAGGTGTCGATATTAAAGATCTTGCATAAGGAATATGAAAAAAAAGCGCTTACGAAAATGAAAAAGCCGCCTGAAGAAGTCATCTATACAGAAAAATATCTCATAAAAAAGATCAAGGAGATAAAACCTGATATTATCGCCTATTCCGTTACCACAGGGATGCATCAGTTCTATCTTAATCTGAACAGGGATATTAAAAGACAGATCTTCTGTTATTCTGTCTTTGGCGGCCCTCATCCCACTTTCTTTCCCCGGATGATACATGAAGACGGCGTGGATGCCATCTGTATTGGAGAAGGGGAAGAAGCGTTTGTTGAATTTGCAGGCGTGCTTCAAAAGGGAGGGTCTCTGAAAAAAATAAAGAATTTCTGGGTCAAAGAAGATGGCAGGATATTCAGGAATGAAGTCAGACCCCTGATCCAGAATCTGGACAAGATCCCGTTCCCTGACAGGGAGATCATCTATCAATTCTCAACTTCCTTGAAGAATCCCATAAAAAATTTTTTCTGCATACGGGGCTGTCCCTATAACTGTACGTACTGCTTTAATCATGCCTATTATGAGATATACAGGAAGAAAGGTCAGAGGATAAGAATAAGGTCAGTGGAAAATGTGTTGAAAGAGATCAAAGAAGTAAAAAAGCGATACCCTCTGGAAGTTGTCTATTTTCAGGATGACACATTCATCCTTTCAAGGTCATGGCTGGAAAACCTCCTGAAACGCTATAAAAAAGAGATCGATCTGCCTTATCACTGTCATATTCGTGCCAACCTTGTGACAGAAGATATTATTGAATTGCTCAAAGACACGGGATGTCTTTCTGTAACCCTGGCCCTGGAGACGGCGGATGATTATCTGAGAAACAAGATGTTAAAGCGTAATATGAGCCTGGACCAGATCCACCAAGCCTGTCGTCTTTTAAGGAAATACCGAATAAGATTTCGTGCAGAGAATATGGTCGGACTGCCCGGAGGGAATCTCAAGACAGCCCTGGAAACCTTGCGGATGAACATTAAATGCAAACCGGATATTGGCTGGGCTTCTCTGTATCAGCCCTATATGGGAACAGAGCTGGGGGAGTTTTGCTTTCAGAAAAAGATGGCCCCGCGTGATCTCGATAATATTATGCCTTCTTTTTTTGAAACCTCGATCTTGAATTTGAAACATAAAAAGCAGATAGAGAATCTCCAGAAGCTTTTTTCGATCACAGTTGAACTTCCCTTTCTCTTGCCCCTTGTGAGGCTTTTGATCCATCTGCCACCCAACAGGGTATTTAACTGGATCTACAAAACATGGAAGCGGTACTGCTATAATCACCGGCTTTATAAACCGAAGTAAGGTTAAGCCAAAAATAACCACAGAGGTCACTGAGAAACACTGAATCTTTTTTAGTTTTTTATTTAGAATATGATTTCTTATTTCTTTTTAAGACAAAGAATTTCACAAAGTTCAGTCCTTCCAGGAGGCTTCCCCTAAAAATCGCGTATGCGATTTCAGGGGCCTGGTGCCTGAAATTTCCAAGAAATTTCTGGGTGCACTCTGTTTTCAGTGGTTAAATAATAAAGTTAATCCTCACCATCTTTTGTGACGAATAATTAATTAGAAAATTATTATTATGAAAAAGCTCATTTTTTATATCTTATCCTGTCTGATCCTATTATCCATGACCTATTCGACCAAAAGGCAGGAAGTTCAGCGGATATATAAGAATTCTATTCTCCTCGCTCAGGATATGCTTGAAAACAGCAAAGATCAGACCAATGTGCTATTAAGTCGGTACCAGATAAAAAGATTCAACCGGAAAATGACAAAGCAGCAGCTCATTATTGATATTCTGGATCTTCCTTCAAGTTATAAGAAGAAAAAATTGAAACGATTTATTAAAAATGATATCGAATATATCAAATTGGCCGGACGGTATAATAAATATAATCATCTTATCCCTCTGGAAAAAAGAGATCTGGAGTTCAAAAGGAATATGAACGTTGAAGGATTAAAAAAGAAGAATCATGTCCAATACGGGGTTATCACAAAAAACTGTTCTCTCAGGCTCGCTCCCTCGTATGAATACCGGATGGCCAAGGAGAATGATTTTCATTTTGACATTCTTCAGGTCCAGTTCCTTCAGAGGGGGGACGCTGTGGTCGTGATGCACAGATCCTATGATAAAAAATGGTATTTCGCACAGACCCAATATTCAAGGGGCTGGATAGAACAACAGAACATTCGTATCCTTGATAAAAAGACCGTGGAAAAATACCTTTCAGGTAAAAAACTTATTGTTACGGGTAAAAAGGTCAAAGTGTATTATAAACCGGGAAGTCACGGATACTATTATCTTTACATGGGCAAAGCCATTCCTTTTGCAAAGGAAGACAAACACTATTATCATATTCTATTGCCCCTGAGCCATGATCAATTTGAAACCAATTATATCCCTGTTAAAGAAGATACAAGCCGGAAATACCTTCCTTTTACCAGAAAAAATCTTGTCATACAGGCTGTTAAAATGCTGGGTGAAAGATATGGCTGGGGTGGGGAGAACGGGGATACCGACTGTTCCAGTTTCTTTACCCGATTTTTTAAAAGCTTCGGTGTCGATCTGCCCAAAGGATCGATGTATCAGATCAAAGGTTTAAAGAGAGTGCGCTACAGAGAAAAAAACAAATTAGATGCTATCAATAAACTGACACCGTTTCAAAGCTTTTTATACAAGCCCGGGCACATTATGCTTTATATTGGCACTTATAACGAAGTTCCTCTTGTGCTTCACAATGTCTGGAAGTACAGATTGCCGGATGATACCAAGATCATTATCGGCAGTGTGGTGATCACTGATCTCTCCCTGGGCAACGATTCCAGTGACGGTTCTTTCTTTCAACAGATAACAAGAATAGGGCGACTTTACTAAACGCTTGGCCTGCGCAACAAAAGTTGACTATTCAATTTATTTATAATAATTTAAATTACCTTCGCAGAAGGTAATTTACCTCGAAGAGGGTTATCAAGTCTCACCTTCAAGGTAAAGACAAAGCAAAGGGGGATATTCATGAAAAGAAAATCATTGTTCTTTTTCCTTTTCCTGTTCATCAGTCTGAGTATGACAGGGTTTCTTCAGGCTGAGAAAAAAAACGCCAAGCAGAGTGATATTAAGGAATTACTGATCTTAACCGGATCGGACAAGATCGGTATTCAGATGCTCAATCAGATCATCGATAATTTTCGTGTCAGCATGCCTGATGTGCCCGCTGAATACTGGGACTCTTTTTTAGAGAAAGTAAATAAGGAGGCTCTCATTGAACTTATCATCCCGGTCTATGATAAGCATTTGACGCATGAGGACATTAAAGAGTTGATCAAATTCTATAAATCCCCGCTCGGTAAAAAACTTATTTCTGTCATGCCGATCATTACACAGGAATCCTACAGTGCCGGTTATGAATGGGGGAAAAAGCTGGCCGAACAGGTCATGGAAGAGTTGAAAGAAAAAGGATACGAATGACAGGATTTACATGAGAAAAATATCAATTATCCTTGTTTTTATAAGTGTTGTCCTGGGCCTTTTCCTTTTGATCTCTCGTTCTTTGAATATATGTGTTGATCCTTATACGGATGTTCTTGAAATGGCCTTTTTGGCGGTGGTCGCTCTTTTGATCTTTGTTATTATTATAGAAGCGGCCATTGTATATTTTGTAAAATTTAAAAAAAAGCATTCTTTTAAAATATTTTTAAAAAATGACATGTTATTGATCAATAAAATTTATTTATTCCTTTTTATCCCCATGTTATTCGTACGCTATTTCCAGATCCCGGTATTGTTCTACCTGTGTATCCTTTTGCCTTTTGCCAGATTATATTTCAGAGATCATATCGCTCTGCCCAGAGTGTATATCGCCCTGTACCTTTTATGGTTTTTATTGACTCTTTTCATTATTTTATATCCCTTTCGGGGATATGGGGCTTATGCTATCCCCCTTTTATGTGTTATGGATATAATATTATTGGGGCTGGCGATATTAAATCATGTTATTTTAGAGAAGAAACTCGGGCAAAAAGACTGGAATTTCCATTTTGCACGGTGGTTCGTCTTTGTGTCATTAGTCATATCCCTGGCGGGGCTGCCCCTGTTATTATTTATATCAGGAAAGAGAAAATATATTTAAAGGAGGCAAACTTTATGAAAAAAGCGATTTACATAGCGTGTTCACTCTTGTTCATGATTGTTATTGTGATATTCTTAACCGGTCAAACCTCAAAGGCCAAAGGAAAATACTGGTATCAGGTCACGGTCACGCCAGGTGATACAAAGAATTATTATGACTACTATGGTTCCACATCCCTTTCTGAGGAGGAATTTATAAAGAGGCTCAAGGGGAACGATTATATAGTTCTGGAAAATCTTGTCTATTTTGACAAAGAGGGAGAGGTTCATAGCTGGGACGAATGGAATTCTGTTCTGGAAAACCGCATTTACATCAATCCGAAATCCATTATTTCCGTTAATCCGGTCAAGGAAAGCGAAATAAAGATAAGCGAATGATTCCTTACTAAACACTAAAAACCAAAGACTAATAACTAATCTGCCGGAGGTCGGACTCGAACCGACACAGTTGTAAACAACCGACGGATTTTAAGTCCGTTGCGTCTACCAAATTCCGCCACTCCGGCACACAGTAATTTGATAAATATAAAAATTATATTTAAAATGTCAACCTTTTTGCTTGCCTGTCATCTTTCTATTATTTATTATTATAAAAGAAACATTAACCTGTAAATGAAAAGAGGTACGCTATGGCAATGATATATAAAGGTAAAATTGTAACACTGGAAACAAAAAAGGTCAGATGGCCTGACGGGCATGTGTCGAACTATGAATGCGTCTATCATAACATGGCTGTGGCCATTGTGCCGGTGATAGAGAAGAAAAAGATCCTGCTGGTCAGACAGCTTCGGCCGGTCGTGGGGAGGAAGATGTGGGAACTGCCGGCTGGTCTGGTGGACGGGAAGGAAAAACCTGTTGACACGGCCAGACGGGAAATGGAGGAAGAAACAGGACTGGTACCCAGAGAACTTTTTACGCTGGGAGAATTTTATACCTCGCCCGGGTTTACGGATGAAAAAGTTGTGCTTTTTCTGGCCACGGAATTTGACAAAGGAGAACAGAATTTTGATCCGGGTGAAGATATTGAGATTAATTATTTTGCCATACAGGATACAGTAAAAAAGATAAGGAAAAATCAGATCAAAGATTCAAAAACGATCATCGGCCTTTTCTGGGCCCTGGATCATTTAAAGATCAAACTTTAATACTTCAATTCTTTCGTGGTGACGAATTTATACTTTCCCAGATGATGAACGGTTCTTATCCTGGACCCGTCCCAGAGGCCGTTTTTAAATTTATCGTTGGCCCGGGCATAGACCACCCTGGCAATAAAAATATCAACCTCTTCTATCGTTACTGTTTTTATCAATTCACATTCAGCCACCCCGATGGATTGAAGAAGATAAGGCGCGTTGATCTTTTTGCATTCTGCTTTACTCATGCCGGTCATTGCTATCTTGTCAACATCTTTCCCTGAAACTTCTCCCATCCGGATGATTCGCCTGACATGTTCGGCTTCCAGGATATTCAGACAGAAACTCTTTGATCGATGGATGAGCTGATCAACGAAATTTTCTTTTGAAACCGTTATGGCGACAAGAGGAGGCTCATGTTCAACAGGCATATTCCATGATATGGGTGTAAAGGTCTCTGAATTATTATATCGGGCAGAGACCACCACAAGGGGGCCGTGATTGATCAACCGATAGGCGTATTTTAAATCGATCTTTTTCATTTCAGACCTCGGAAAATTTAAATTGAATTAAGAATAATGAAATTCTGATGGATTGTCAAAAACTAAATTTATCCTTGCTTTTTATGGATATTCTATTATTATTGAACTGCATTTTTGAAAGGATCAAAAAGTGGTTACGTATTATAAATATATTTTTATTCTTTTTATGGTATTCCTTTTTATCGAGGCAGGAAGAAAAAGATATTTATCTTCATTTTTAAAGGATTTTATCCGGGTATTTAAGAAAAAAAATATAAAATATCTTGTCCTGCTGGCTGTTGTTCTATTATTGACCATGCTTTTTATGGATCTTGTTGTTCTTGCTGCTATACAGAAAATATCATCGCCAATCGTTTTACGTTTGATAGATTTGGGCAATAAATTCGGGGACGGGCATTACCTGTTCCCTTTGCTCCTTGTTCTTTATACACTGGGGGTCGCCCTTGATAAAAAAGAGCTGAGATTTCTGGCCATGATAGCCCTTGTGTCTGCTATTCTTTCAGGACTGACCGGGCAGATCCTCAAGATCGCCTTTTTGCGGGCCAGGCCGAATGTGGGACTAGGACCGCTCTGTTTTTTTGATTTTGCAGGGGTCATCAAACAGGATCTTTTATTCACCTGGCAATATAAATCTTTTCCTTCAGGGCATACGACCAATGCCTTTTCGGCTGTATTACCTTTTGTTTTGGCCATGAAAAACAGATTAATCAAAGTAGCATTATTGATTCTCCCTGTCATGACAGGGATAGCCAGAATATTTTATAATAAACACTGGCCATCTGACATCATAATGGGAGTTGCTTTAGGGGTTTATGTAAGTTATATTATCTATACAGGCAACAAAGACAAAATTTAATAACCGGTTTCATCAAGTTCTTTAAAAGGGTCTTTATTGGACTCTAAAACCCAGTCTTGTACAAAATATTCTTTAACCTCTTCTTTTTCTTTTACGATCACTTCTTCGATCCCGACATTGATGATCATCCTGCGGCACATTTTGCAGGGCTTGCCGCCAACGATGGCACCATCATCCACGTTCTCTCCAAAGAGATAGAGTTTGGAATCTTTGATCCCGATACCTTCCCGGGCTGCATTGATAATGGCATTAGCCTCGGCATGGACAGAGCGACATTTCTCATAATGGCTTCCGGCCAGGATATTCTTTTCTTTTCTGTAACATTTTCCTAAAGTGGTACAGTCAGGTGTTTTCCGGGGGGCACCGTTGTATCCCGTTGATAAAAGGACATTATTTTTTGTAATGACCGCTCCAAACCGGCGCCTGAGGCAGGTGGAGCGTCTGGCTACCACCTGGGCGATCTGAAGCCAGTGTTCGTTCCAGTTTGGCCGTGTCATTTCATTTTCACTCATTTTCAGCTCCTTTTTCAAACGAAGGCAATATACTCTTTATATTTGTATTGTCAAGAAAAAGGGGACGGTTCTTGCTCTTATCAATATTAACCTTTCATTAAAAGAATAAAAACCGTCCCCTTTTTCTTGACATTTCCGCCTATTTTAGTAAATTACTCCGTATTGCCGGGGTGGCGGAACAGGCAGACGCGGCGGACTCAAAATCCGCTGAACTTCGGTTCATAAGGGTTCAACTCCCTTCCTCGGCAGATCTTTTTTCATTATCTGTGAAAACTGTATTGTTTAAATATACTTTTTATTCAAAAGGAGTTTTAAATGAAAAGGAAATTAATTTTAATTTATTGCTTTTTCTTGATGTTGATATTGAGTTGTTCAAAAAAAGAAAACACAACCGTATCCAAAGAACTGGCCACATTTTCTAAATATGATTTATCTTTTCAATACCCGGCCGATTTCCCCATAACAGAATTTGGCCTTTTATCAAATGAGGCCAATGAGACATCAGGACTGGTCCAGGCCGGCCGGCAGGAGAAGGATATTATAATGTATCAGGTCACCTGGATCAAAACCGAAAAGTATGATCTGGAAAAGGGACTGGAGGGAGGATTTGCCGGATTAAAGAATTCAAAGGGGATAGAAAAAGTTGCAAGGGGAAAAAGGGAAGAAAGAGAGTTAAAGGGACACAGGGTCCTGTTAGAGGATTATTCCGTCCAGGCCAGTACAGGCGAAAAGGTTTACGGTATTCTGGCCGGATTATACTGTGATAAAGCAGGACGGGGTTATGTTCTGATGACCATGAACAGTACGATATCAAAAAGAGAAGATGTGATATCTGATTTTGAGAAATTCCTGAATTCTTTTAACTGTCATTAGGTTTTCAGCCAATAATTGCCGAGTATTTCCTGATATACCTGTTTCTTATTTTCCTGGTCGGATGAGAGGGTATTTAGGAGATACTCGATCTTGGAAAACTCTTTATTTTTCAACAGGGTCTTCAGGGCTCTTTTGAAAATCAGGCGATCCTGCTTGGCCCATAAGGGCATTCTGTCTATCTGCTTTAACAAAGATCTGATATTTCGTTTTAGATAAAATTGATGGATAAGATTTCTTTTATCAAAAGGGTTGTCTTGTTTATCTCCTTCTTTCACAGATGGATCATAAACTGATCTGAATTCTGTTTCGACGGATTTTCCGGTAACTTTTTCCATGGCTTTCACATGGATCAATCCCTTTTCGTCTATCTGGAACCTGACTTCTATTTTAGGGCATTCTTCCTGATCGGTCTTAAATCCTTCCAATATCAATTTTCCGAGGAATATATTTTGTGACGCTTTTATCCTTTCTCCCTGATATATCTTTATTTCCACGGTTTTTTGAGATCTGTCCATGGGCGCAAATATCTTGGCGGAGCAGATCGGAACAGGCGAGTTCTTTTTAATAATGGGAACAAAGATACCGCCTTCTGCTTCAATGCCCAGTGAACGAGGGATGATATCCTTCAGGTCAGGCTTCTGTTCTGTTTTTTGATGACTGGAATGGATAGCCGCTCCCTTGGCCACACATTCATTGGGATTCAGGCCGATATATATCTCTTTTTGAAAATATTGATAAATCAGCTCCCTGACCAGAGGTATATAAGTGGAACCGCCGACCAGAAGAACTTTATCGATCTGCTGTGGATGAACAGTGGCATCCAGGATGGCCTGGTTCATTAAAGAGATGGTTCTTTTTATCAACGGATAGATGAGCCGGTTGAATTCGATTCGATCAAGATCAAAATGATATTTTTCCAGAGATCTGATGCTCAGAGAAGACAGATCCAGGGATGCCTTTTTTTTGCGGCTCAATTCGATCTTTACCTTTTCACACATTTCTTTAATAGGATAGACCCAGGCGGGGTTCTTTAAAATGTCAAGTTGAAATTCTTTTAAGATCCTTTTTGTCAAAACCCCGACGATCTGAAAATCGAAATCATCCCCCCCGAGATGGTTGTCTCCGGCCACCGAAAGGACCTGAAATTTATTGTTTTTATTGTGTATAACCGATACATCGAATGTCCCTCCGCCCAGATCGTACACCACAATGTTTTGATCAATGCCTTTATCAATACCATAGGCCAAAGCCGCTGAGGTGGGTTCATTGATCATATCCGTGACATGAAAACCAGCCTGCCAGCAGGCCTTGTTCAAGGCCATTCTCTGGTTAATGCTGAAATAAGCCGGGGAGGTAATAACGATATTTTTTACCTGATGGCCTACATAAACTTCAATCTGCTTTTTTATATGTTTTAAAATAAAAGAGGAAATATCCACCGGTGTAAAAGTTTTACCGTGTATTTTGATCTTCTGAGGAGTACCTAAAGCTTTTTTTATTGAAAAAATAATGTGGGTATCTTTTGAAGGGATACGGCAGAGAGCGTGATACCCCGTTATGACCTGGCCTTTTTTATTTACAGCGACCAGGGAGGGGATGATGCTCTGTCCGTTTTCATCAGGGATGATGGTGATCAATCCCGAATCATTCATGGCAGCGACAGAATTAGTTGTCCCGAAATCTATACCAAAAGTGACCATATTGTTTATCCTGCAAGTACCGTAACCCAATATTTAATATTGGCCCTATTATTTAGTTTATTAAATATCAATGTTAAATGTCAGTCTACGGTGCTTTGAAGATCCGCATGGTCAGAATATTCCCCTCATTATAACTGTGTTCCATTTCGCTGATTATCATTTTGGTCAGATAGATGCCCCACCCGCGTTTACTTCGCGTTTTTTTTAATTGCTCGAGGCTGGGAAGATTTTGATCCAGAGGATTAAAAAATTTTGTGTTATCTTTGATCTGTATGATTATTGTATCTCCTTCAACCGTGCACATGATATTTATTTGTTTATCATCACTGTTCTGGCAGCCGTGCTCAATAATATTGGTGACGATCTCATCCACAGCCAGTTTGACCCTGACAAGGAATTGCTCATCACTGTTATAAAGAAATAGAAAGCGATGAATGATCTTTACCAGTATGGTTAAATACTGGATATCCGCGGGGATCATGATCTGCAGGTAATTTTGCTTGGCATGAAATATTAAATTGCTTTTAATCTGTTCTGTCATCATCTGGCTCTTCCCGGTCATTGTTTAAAGGTTCCTGGTCTTTTTTTTCCTCTGCTTTCTTTTCATCGCCGGGGGCTACTTGAAAATCCTTAAAAGAAGAGATTTGCCCTTGGCCCTGAACAAGATCAATGGCTTTTTGTATGGAATCGACAACAATAAAGATATCATAAAAATCCAACAGTTCAAAGACTTCCGCCAGGGGCGGTGAAAGGCTGGCCATGATCATTTTCCCATTCTCTTTTTCCGTCCTTTCAAAGATGGTCATAAAGCTGCCAAGAGCGGCCGAACTGGCAAAAGCCACATCCTTGCAATCGAATATCACATTCACGATCTTTTGATCCAGTACTGATTCTACGATCGCTTCAAATTGTCCCAGCGTATTGGCCTGAAGGTATCCATCCAGGTGAAAGATAACGAAAGCCGGATCCCCTTCTCTTTTCTCTACTGTTATATTTAAGGCTTCTTCCATAATAAGCTCCTTTTGGAATTATTCTATCTTTATGGCGATCATAGTGATATCGTCACTCTGCGGATGATTGCCTATCCATTCGCTGACACTTTCATCGATTTTATTGACCAGCCCCTGGGCGTCAAGATGGGCGAACTTTGTTATATTCTCGTACAATCTTTCATTGGTATAGAGCTCGCCTTTTTCATTAATGGCCTCGCTTATGCCATCGCTATACTGGAATATAATGTCCCCTTTATTTAAATCCACTGTTTTTTCTTCAAGCATTTTCTTGAACATGTCTGACACAGGTAATCCCAGGGCAGTCCCTTTTGTATGCACGATCTCACACTTCTGGCTTTTATTCCTGTAAACGACCAGGAAATTGTGTCCGGCTTTAACGAACGTAAGATTATTTTTATTAATGTTGAGGATACCGTAAAAAGCCGTTACATACATCCCTTTATATATATTCTGATGGACAAGGTAATTCACCATGGTAAAGACTTCATAAGGGGAAAGATGACCGGGAGCATAGGACCGGATAATGCTTCTTGTGATGGCCATGATAACGGCTGCCGGCACACCTTTGCCTGAAACATCCGCCACGATAATGCCCAGATGTTCCGGATCAACGCGGATAAAATCATAGTAATCACCGCTGACCTCTTTGGCCGATCGATACAAAGCCCCGAACGAATAATTTTTTATTCTCGGCACGCTTTTTGGCAAAAGGGATTTCTGGATATTACGCGCGATCTGTATCTCTTTTTCCATACGTTCTTTTTCAATCAGGTTCTTCTGGGCTTTTTTCAGATCATCGGTCATCTTGTTGAATTCCCAGGCCAGCAGGCCTATCTCATTTTTGGATTTTATTTCGATCTTGTGATCCAGATCCCCCTGTCCGATGATACTGGCTCCCTCGGCCAGCCTGTGCACGGGATGTACAACCACAGAGACCAAAAGATAAGTGCAGAGGATTCCCAGAACGATGGATCCAAAAGCGATCAACAAGAGTTTCCCTACAGCGGCACCCACTGTTTCATCGATGAATTGCTTTGAAAGATTCAGTCCTACGATACCCAATTTTTTACCTCTGACCATCAGGGCCTGAGATATCTGATAGCTGTTAGCTTTTACATTAACAAGGGTCATGATCCTGTCCGTTGTGCTTTTGACAGCGTGTTCAAAAACATCATCCTTGAAAGAAAAGATCTTGCCTCTAATGGCCTGTTCATCGATCTTTTTCTGTATTTCCGGCTTGCTGTGAATAATAAGAGATCCGTCTTTTTTTGCGATCCATATATCAAAGACCCCTTTCTCTCTTTTGATCTGATCGACCAGAGAGGAGAGGGAGATGAGATCAGACGAGCCCACGGTTAAAAAGATCTCCTGCACGTTCCCGGCCAGAGTCTTGATCAGAGCTTCGCCGCGCAATTTCATTTCATCGGTCAGGGCCTTTTTTTCCTGGAAGCGGACAAAGAGGACTATGCTGGCGGTCATAATGCTGATAAGGATGATAACATAAAGACTGAATTGATATTTTAAACTGAATATCTTTTTCATTTTTTCTTCGTATCTTTTAAAATAATTTCTCCATCCTGCTCAACAAGACCTTCTTTTTTATCATCGGCATCAGCGATAAGATTATGGCTGATTTCTATATCTACAAGATCATCCTTTTTTATCTCTTTTTCAACAATGATCCCTTGCTGTTCACCAAGCCCGATGTCAGGATACTTTCTATAATCGATAGCGGTCTTTTTTGTTCTTTTTTTCCCGGCCCGTTGATTTTTCTTCACCTTTTTTTCCTGGATCGGTTTTATGTCTGTCTTTTCATCCAGCGGCCTTTCTTCTGCCGCGGCTTCTTTGTTTTCCGTAATTTGCATTTTTAGACGGGGAGAGGATATATCTTTTTTTGTGTCAATAAAATGATAAAAGTCCTCCAGAATGGTTTTTATGGTCTCAACTTCTTTTTTTGTTGATTCATAGGCCATCTGGGAAGATCGTGAAGCGATTTCCGATGTTTTGGCCATTTGCGTTATGGCCTGGGACAGGTTTTCAAAATAGGCATCGTATAATTTAACTCCCCGTGGAGTCTGGAATCTGGATATATAGGTGATAAAAAAGAAAGAGAACACAAGGAGGATCACGACCATAGCGGTAATGAGAAACCGGATAGTGCTGTACGGCTGGATGTAATCGGCTTTATTCTGCATGATGCCAATATAGAAATGAAGAGTAGGGGATGGGGTTAAGAAAAAGAGGTAGGACTGGCCATCGAAATTCTTTATAAAAAAACCTTTTTCTTTCACCCTGGGAAAGTCCAGTTCCTCCCATGGCCTGTTCATCAATTCTGAGTCTTTTTCATGAAAGAGAACCAGGCCCTTGTCGTCAAGAATAAAGAACGATCCTTCTCTGTTAGAAAGGAGATTCGAGGCTATTTTTCTGATGTTTTCAAAGTCAAAGATAACAGCAAAATAGGCGATGGCCTGATTAAAGTTATTCCGGACGGGTTGGGTCAGGGCAAAGTATTGTTTTTGATCTTTTTCATTCACAAAGGAGAAAAATTTCTTGCTGGCTGAGATAGAAAAATGAACAGGCCGCCTTTGAATTGACACAATGGCCTTGTTGTTATTGTCAAAAAGGAAGAGGGCTTCCCAGCTCGTATTTTGCCTGAAAATATTATTTAAATACCTTTGCAGGGGTAATCGTCTCCTGTCAATAAAATATTGGAACAGTGAGATCCTGAAGAACTGGGACTGGTTAAAGAACTCTAATTTGCCCAGTTCCTGCTGCAGATACTCGTCGATCTGCAGGGACAGAAGACGGGAATATTTTTCCATTTCTTTTTTGGCCTGCTTTAAAAATATATTATATTCCCAGGGGATATAAAAGAAAAGCACCAGTGCCAGAAGGATCACGGCCAGAACAGAAAAAAAAGCATAATTTAAAAATGATCTATCTCTTATATTCATTTTATTTTATAATTATCATAAAAATTACAGACGATCTCGTCTCTGTTGTTCTGCAGAAATATAATATTCAACTTATCCAAATCCAGATTTTTTGTCAAGTTCTTCAAGCCCGCGACATTGGGCGAAAACCGGCTGAAGATAAGAAGATTATTCTGATCGATAAGATAAAGGCATTTGTTATAATTGGAGAACAGTTTTCTGTGGTCAAGACCATAGTTGCTGAAAAAGGACCGGAAATATTTATTATATCGCCTGATATCCTTGTAATAGCCATGGTTATACCGCATCTGTACGATAAACGACAATATTCTGAAAAAAATATCATTATCATTATGAGCGACATGATGGATCAGTTTCAAGGTGGGGATATAGATCTTTTCCTCTTGTTTGATCCTGACAGGATCGATCAGCTCGTTCAGCTTTAATATATAGTCAGCATAAAGGGGAGTTCCGTAGTAGTCCCTGGATAATTTCCACAGCGAGTCTCCCTGAGAGACAAAATAAGGGGTCAGGACCAGGGAAGGATTATCGGATAGTTTTGACCTCTGAAATTGCCTGCCTTCTTTTATTTCCTCCCGGGCTTTTTCTACAACAACTTTGCCGGTTTTGATCCGGTTGTATTCTTCTTTGGAGATCATGATCATGTTCTCTTTTGCCAGGGGTGAGTCATAATAGACAGACCGGCTGATACGGGTAACGTTTCCGGCTCTGTCACATGCTGTTACTTCAACCGTATTCTCGCCGGGTTGTAATTTAATAGTCCCATGGAATCTCTCCTGTTCTTTGCTCAAGGTTGTTTCTCCATCTGCTGTAATACTGATAATATCGTCAGATTCCATGCGGCCTGAAAGTTTTAAAATGCTCTGTTTGACAAGATCGGGCACGGGATCGAGCAGGATCTCGGGTTTTTCATCATCCAGAAAAACAGTAATATTGGTGGATCTTTCAAATCCCAGTCTGTCATACAGCGTTATCTCTATATCATTTTCATTCTCATCAAGAGAGACAGAGGCCAGGAAATTGTCTTTCCCCATCTGGATGATATCCCCATTTTCTACTTCCACCTTCAGGATGTGGTCTTCATGAAAAAAGCCTTTTACCTTTATCCTGTTCTGGTTGGTAAAGCGCGGGAAATCCAGACTGAGGAATTGCGGCGGGGTGTTATCTTTCATGATATTGGTTCTGTAAACAGCCTGATTCCCGGCGCTGTCCATGATAAGGAATTCAAGGCGGTTCTGTTTTTGAGACAGCGGGACCAGGGCGGTGAATTCATTAACAGCTTCATCGATATCGATTTCTACCCGGGAAGGCGGATCGGTCTTTATTGATAGTTTGCCAAAGTTCATTTCTGTGTATTTTCCTTCAATTTCTATCTTGTTTTCTCTGGTCAGAACGGGACAATGGGTTAATTTCAGCTCCGGAGGTTGAGTATCACATATGATCTCTTTGATCATGATATAATTTTTTTGATCCTGGAGGATGATATTCAAAGAGAGGTAGTTCTTGCCTTCCCTGAGATCAAGGTCCATTTTAAACTGAAGGTTGTTCTTGTCAAATTCCACCGGGATTTCATTTTTATTAAGTTCAGCCTTTATGGCCGATACATTTCGGGAGAGGGCTTTGCCGCTTAAACGGATCTTTTTTTTATTATATATCGGGGAGAAATTAACAAGGTCCACAGGATCCCTTTTAGGGACATAGCTCACGATTTTCTCGACAGATGTTTGATTTCCGGCTTTGTCACGGGCCAGGCAGGTGATCATATTTCTTCCTTCTTTGAGAACCAGGAGTTTGGAGAATTTTCTGTTTTTATAATCAATGTCAGCGTATTCGTTGAAAGGCTTGAAATACAGGAAATCAAGATACTCTTCGTCAAATTCTCCCTGCAGGCGGAAGTATCGGTCAGAAACCGTCTTTTCGCGGTTCAGGATCCTGATGACAGGTTTTTTATCATCTTTAATAATATTGAAATCAAGGCTTGTGGTCTGGCCGGCCATATCCAGGGCTTTCAGTGTAAAGCGGTTTTCCCCGTTTTTCAAGCTGACCGGTACCGTATATGTCTTGAACATTTTATCTATTGAGACAGTCCTTTCCTTTGGTTCAAGGATGATATCTACCAGATTGTCCTCAAAATACGTGCCTGAAATGTTGACCGAGCTGGCGTTAATAAATTTTTTATATTCATCAAGGTAAAGAACGGGCTTTATTGTGTCAATGGTAAAGATGGTTTCGGCCGAGTTATAATGACCTTTTTCGTCAAAAGCGTCAATTTTAATAATATATTCTCCATCCTGAAGGTCTGATGTGTCCCAGCTGGCAAAATAATCATTCCGGACATTCCTTTCTTTTAATAATTTAATGCCTTTATCATCCCAGCTGGTCTCATTTCTTTTCCTGTAGGTGATATTGATCTTTGAGATCCCGTCATGATCAAAGATGGTGCCATACATTTTGATAAGATTTTTACCGGTATAACCGGAATGGATGTAATTAATTTCGATCTGGGGCTTGTCCTTTTTATAGCGTGTGACCCCTCCACCGGCTGTCCCCAGCCATATATAATCCCCCTCCACGGCTATGGAATTAATGGAACTCTCGGGTAATTCTTTCCTCTCCCCGAAATTTTCCCAGCTGCGCTTGAATTTATTATAAAGGGAAACACCACCAAATGTGCCTATCCAGATATTTTCGCCGTCTTTAGCCATAGACAGGATAAAGTCATCCAGCAGTTTATTGCCTGTATTGAACTGGCTCCATTTTTCCGAAAATTTGTCGAACAGGCTTATCCCTTCACCTTCGGTGCCGCACCATATGTCATCCCTGTCGATCAGAAGCGAGATCACACTGTCACGGGCCAGTCCGAAATCTGTGTTCTTTGAGGTATACACCTTCCAAAGAAAGGCATAATATTTCAGTTGTGAGATGCCTTCCTGTGTGCCGAACCATATCTCATCTCCCATCCCGTTTATCGTGTTCACCCTGTTGTCGGCCAGTCCGTCTATGGCTGTAAAAATATTGAAAGAACGGGTTCTTTTGGAATAGACCGAAACACCCCAGTACTTTGTCCCGAACCAGTAATGGCCTTTATCCGCATAAATGCTGGTCACATAATTATCCCCGAGGCCATTTTTCTTTGTCAGGGTATCCCATTTCTTATTTTTTTTATTATAGCGGGCCACGCCGTTCACTGTCGCGACAAGGACATATTCATCATCAATAAAAATATCATTAACAAAATTATCAGGAAGGACGTTTCCTTTATGATAGGACCTCCATTTTTTTGTTATTAAATGATAAACCGAAACCCCGGAAGGGGTACCGACCCATAGTTCATCATTATAGACAAGGACCTTTTTGACATAATTATCCACAAGGCCGTTTCTTTTTTGAAGATTAAGCCATTGTTCAGCATATATATTTTGAGTCAATAGAATGATCAATAAGAAAATAATCTTTAACATAGATATAACCTGAATAAATCTATAATACCCCCGGGGCACTTTGTCTGTAATTTGTAATCTGTAATCATAAAAACTATTCTCCCAGAGCTTTTAATTTTGTCCTGGCGCGTGAAATATAACTTTTTGCCTTCTGATTGTTGGAATCAATGTTGATCACCTGATTCCATTTGGAGATCGCTTTTTTCAATTCCCCGGCGCGGTATAAACGTATGCCTTCAAAGAGCAGGGCATCAACTGATCCCTTTTTGGCCCTTATGGCTGTCATACGATTTTTATTGTACATGCTTTCGATCTCCTTGAACAGGCTTTTGATATTTTCATCATATGGTTTGTATTCTGCGGCCTGTGATATCTCCGAATAGGCTTCGGACAACTGATTCTTTTTGTACAGATCACGGGCTTTTTCATAGCGCGCCTTGCTTTTTGTATCCAGCATTTCCTGTGTTCTTGAAAAATATTTTTTAGCCCTTTCGTTATCAGGACCTATCTCATAGACAATGTTGAGATAATCCATGGCCTTTGAATAATCCTGTTTTTCAAAATATTGGATACCGGAATTCAACAGATCGGTCATATTCCTTTTCGCTTCCTTTTCGCATGTTTCTCTGTATGTTCTGTTGAAGGATATCTTTAAAGAAGGATTAAGCCGGAGGGCCTGATTGAACAGGATAAGGGATTCTATGATCCTGCCTTTTTCAAATTGGGATACAGCCTTATCAAAGGATTTTTTACCTTCCATAATATTTTCTGACCGGCTTGCTGTAATGGCAACGTATTTTTTCGCCTCTCTGTCCTTCGGGCGAAGCAGCAATACCTTTTCCCACAGGGCATAGGATCTTTCATAATCTTTGGCTTCATAGGACTGTTGGGCTTGTTTTCTTGTTATCTTGATATAATCTTCTATACTCGAGTCAAAGCGGTCCAGGATCAACCTGATATCTCTGTAATCAGGATTGGATTTCTGCACATTGAGATAGAACTTTTTTGCCGTGGCAAAATCACCGGACGTTTCCATCTGTTTGGCCTTGTTATAATAGGTATCACAGTAGTTATCCCATTTGTTTCTGGTGATCTGAATATATTTCTTTACGAGTTCGTTGTCCGGGTCTATTTTATTGATGTCATTTAACAATTGCAAAGCCTGGCAGTAATCTTCCTCTCTATAATACCCGGCGACCTTGTTGAGAAGGGTGCTGATCTTATTTTTCGTGTCAGACTCATTGATCTGATCGTCACATTTTTTTAAGAGTGATTTTACCGTTTCGTTATCGGGCTCGATAACCAGTACCTGCAGAAATTCTTTTTTGGCTTCTTCAAAAAAACGGTTCTTGAAATATTCTTTGCCTTTGGCCAGGAATGAATTGAGCTTGGCTTCTTTCGCTTTTGACATCATGATATTGTCGCATTTCTGGATATATTCCTGAGCCGGGATATGGCCGGGGTCGATCTGCAATATTTTCAAAAATTGTTGTTTCGCCTGTTCATATTTAGCTTTGGCAAAAAGATCCTCTCCTTTATTAAAGAGGCCGTTCAGCCGGTTTTTCAGGGCCCCGGAAGCTTTTTCAGCGCCGTCCCGGGCGAGCTGATTATTTTCTTCAAGCGCAAGAACTTCGCGGAACTCGACCAGGGCTTTGGAATAATCTTTTTTATCAAGATACTTTAATCCCAATTTATTATGGACGCTGATGCTTTGATGTTTCTGGCCAAGGGCTTTGTCCAGATAGGACCGGGCAAGGGAATGGTCTTCCTGGATGTCCAGCACATCCTGAAATTTTTCAATGGCTTTAGACAGCCTGCCTTCATTGAGGTAGGTAACCCCCTCATTAAAAGGCCTGTCTATATTCAATTTTATTACATCTTTCAATTCATTTATTTTCACCTGGATCAACTTGTTATCCCTATCCATTGACAGTGCCAGGTTTAATTTATCGAGGGCATCAAAATATTTTTCTCCTTTTACAAGTTCAAGGCTTTCATTGTATAACTTTTGGGCCTGTTCGGCCTGTTCCTTTTTCTGGATCCCGGAGAGCCGTCTGGCCTGTGATTCTTTTATATAGCTGTCAGCCTGGGCCAGTTCAGGATCAAGTGAGAGGGCTTTTTGAAGAAGGCTTATGGCCTGTTCATGATCATTGGCATGGAAGGCTTTCAAGCCCTGTTGAAAGAAATCTTTCGCTCTGGCTCTGTTCTCTTTTTCTTCTGCTTTTTTTTCCATTTGAGCGTTGCAGAAGTCAATTCTTGATTCCAGCCCTTCCATGTCAGGGCAGGCGTTCTTTACTTGCAGCAGGATCTCTTTAGCGCGCTGATAGTCTTTTTCATTTAAAAAAGCGAGGCTGTTCTCGTATAATTTATGACAATTTTTAATTGTTCTTTCTTTCTCAATGGCATGACTGATCTTGAATTTATATTCCCGGCCCTGCTGGTCTTTTGATTCATATTTCAGAAAGAGATCGATTTCATTTAAAGCGTTTTCATATTGCTTATTATCATAAAAAGATATGGCCCTGGTCTTGTGTTGCAGAATGTTCTCACGGAAATTTTCTTTTGCCTTTTGAAGGCCTTCTTTAGCCTTCTGGCTTGCATAGTCATATTTCAGGATGAGTTCAAATGTGCCAATCGCATTTTCCCAGTCTTTACGGGACAGCTGGTCCTGGCCTTTGATAAGAAGGTCAGCTTTTTGATTATTAATTTTTTCTTTTGTCTCTTCCAGAAGAATGCGGGCCTGGGTATGATGTGAGTTAATGATCAGGGCTTCTGAAAAATGGACCCTGGCGTTGAGGTAATCTTTATCTTTATAAAGTGAAACCCCTTTTTTAAACAGCTCATCGCTTTTATCTTCCTGGCTCTTTTTCGCGGCTGATCCGACCACATCCACTTCGGCGTTCAAATATTTTCTGGCCATGATCTGATTGGGATCAAGGACCAGGGCCTGCTTCCATTCTTTTTCAGCATCTTCCATTTTGCCGCTTTTTGCGAAAATGATCCCCTGATTGAGATGGCTTAAGGCTTTTTCTTCTTTGCTTATGCCGAACCTTATGGTAAAGGAAAGCGAATGGTCATAAAGGTTATTATCCGGTTCATAAGCATAATCCAGGGAATAGTTATCATAAGAGAATCCCAGGCCGGCCGTAAATTTATTCTCCCTGTTATCAAAAGTGATGGGCTGGCCAAAGAGCACACCGCCTCTCAAGGTGAGAAAGTCAAACAGGTTTATCTCAAGCCCGTTCTTCAGATTTAATTTTCTATTATTCCCTTCTTCTTTATATACTTCCGCTATCAGAGCCATTTCATCAAGGATATAATAGGCTAAAGCCACATTGAACTGAATAAGCGAAGTTTTAAGGACGGATCCTTCATAAAACCTGTGTTTAAAGATATTCTCTATGGAGAAACCCAGTTTCATCCTGTCAACCGTGCTGTTCACAACAAGAATATCAAGAGCCTTCTGCCAGGACTGTAATGCCAGAATATAATTTTCACTATAATAATGATCAAGCCCTTCCTGGTAGAACTTGTCGGCCAGTATCTCTCTCTCCTCCACGGTAAAGGAAGCATCAGAGCCTTTTGATTCGAACAAAACTTCAGGCGGCAAAGGGAGGCTCAGTCCTGTCCGGATAAAACATTTATTCAGATAGTCCCTGGTCTTTTTATTGTTCGGGTCGTATTTGAGGCTTTCCTGGAACAGTTTGATGGCTTCCAGATATCTTTCATTTTCAAAAGCCCTGATCCCCATTTCCAGAGAAGCCAGGGAATTTTTCTCTACAAACGCTTTTGTTCTTTTGATCATCTCCTGGATCTCTCTTTTTTTATGCAGGGTCGGATCAAGGTAGAAACTGATATCAGCATCAAATTGATTGTTCTTTTTCAGGACATAGGTCTGATTCCAGTAAGAAAGGTTCAGCCCGGCAGAGAGATACCAGAAGATCTGTTTGCCGTAACCCAGATTTAAATAATTCAGGTTGTCATCATTATCAAAAAGCGAAGTTTTAATGAACCCGACATTGAATGTTCCATAATCACCCATAATATGGTTAAAGCTGAGAAGGTTAAAGTAACTCCGGGATTCTTTCAGGAAGATATGCTGAAAGGTGATCTGGCTTCTTTCAAGAAAAGCGGATCCGGCTGTATTGTAGAACGTGGCATTGGCATCATTGGCCAGGCTGATGAAGGAATGGCCCAGGGCCGCCGGCCGGCTTCCCCTTCCAAAATCATGGATGGTCTGCGAAAACAGCAGTTTGGTCAGAGTAACAAAAATAATCAATACTTTGTTGATATACGTCCGTGTAAACATCTTTTTAAAATCTTATTTTTAATGAAATATTCTGGCTCTGTGATAGAAAATCCAGGCTGGTCAAGGAATAATCAACCGTGAATATGGCTTTTTTATAAAGGTTATGGCTGTCAAATCCCAGACCAAAGGTAAAGGACTCGAGATCATACCCGATCTTGTACCCGGCCCTTAACGCCACCATATTCATGATCTTGTACTCGGCTCCAATATTATACCGTAACCCAAGATCGATCTGTTTGTTAATATCAAAATTCAATGTAAAATCCTTATAAGCGGTATATTCAGCGCCCAGTTTTAAATTAACCGGCACAGGATTATCAGGATCAACAGAAAATTTTGTGTTCCAGTTCTGTAATACCAGGCCTGCTGTGATCGAGTCTGACGGTGTCGAGTAAAATTCCCTTAACAGGCCGATATCAAATACGATACTATGATTTTCGGTATTCACAAAGGCTTCATTTAATAATTTAAAATTTATTCCCAGTCTGATCTTTTCAAACACGTCTCCGGCCAGGCTCACTATGAAAGTATAATCATTACCGGAGAGCACCTGTCCGGTTTCAACGCCCAGATAATCAATGTGGTTGACTTCAGGCAGGGAGAAATAGAGGAATCCCAGGCCGAAATAAAAATATTCATTGAATTTCTGGCTGTAGGCCAGGGTCATATAATCTGTTCCAAAAAGCCAGCTGCGATATAAGAAATAGAACTGTCTCCCGGCCAGATGAGCCAGGCCTGCCGGATTATAATAGAGGGAGATGATATCCTCGCTGACACCGGCATACGCTCCTCCCATGGCGATGGCACGGTTCCCGGAATCAAGCTTGATGTAGTTGTAGCCCGTCTCTCCCGGAGAGGCTGATAAGGCAAGATTAATAATAAAAAGCATGATAAAAAAACATTTTATTGTGTTTTTCATCTGTTTTTAATCATTATTTTATGATATAAAAGACGCGCACCTTTTTCAGGCCGTTATCTGTTTTCATAACAGCGAAATAAGCTCCGGGCGCGGCCTGCTTGATATTGTTCTCGGACATCCCATACCATTTATATTTATACTGCTTTTGGTTAATCGCCGGCAGGTTGAATACTCTTTCTCCGGCAATGTTGAATATCTCAAGGTCTATGCCCGTTGCTTCCGGCAGATTCACGAAAAATTCGATAAACTCATTCTTTGAAAGACTCATTAAATTAGGCCTGATATCAAAGACATCGACTTCCACGGCTCCTTCAGGCAGGAACAGATCTCCCCCTGTGGTGAAAGAGAAATTGGTCTGGTCAGATATGCGACTCCCGCCAAGGCTAATGGCATTGGTGCTCACCGAACACTGGAATATCGTGTAGGTGGGCAGATAATCGAGCGGGTCAAAGACCAGAGTGTCATTAAAATAGATTTGGTTCTCCCACAGGTAATTCCCGGTCTCCAGGGGTAGAATTGAAAAAGCCGCAGTGGAAGAAGGGTCCATGGAGGAATTGAACTGAATGCGGATGGAAGTGTTTATAGGGACACTCTCAGAACCGTCAGCCGGGTCAATGCTGATGATCCTGTTGGTGTTCTGAATGGTCCGGAAATAGAAATTAGTGCCACGCAAGAGCCGGTTACCGATGATGTCTCTTATATTTGTTGAAATGATCACGGTCAAGGAGCTGTTGTTGGGTAAAAAGTAATTAGGATTAAAAATAAGGGTATCATTGATATACGTATTGGAGGAGAAATAAAGCCCGCCAGAAATAGTGGTGCCATGCTCTTCTTTAATGGAAAAGCAACTGATATTGGTCGTATTCATGGTCTCGTTGAAATAGATATAGATATTGGACTGGACAGCCACATTGACCTGACCGATAAGAGGACTTGTGGCTATAATATAAGGGGGCCAGGTATCAATGGTGTAAAAAACATAGTTTGTTTCTTCAGAATTTGAAGCCAGGTCCTCAGCATACAGATAAATGGAAACATTTGTTTGGGGGGCAAAAGGCGGAGGATTAACCCTGACCCTGTACCCGCTATTGGTGGCCCGGATGATCCCGGAGTAGATAGGGCCTCTGAAAGACCCGTTAGAAAGCGCGGTTTGCCCGTTGATCCTGACAAGAATACTCTGGGAAGAAACAGCAATATTGTCAAATACATTAAAAAAGATATCAGCGTTAGTGGCCACATTATTCTGATCGGGGTAGGGCCAGATATCAGAGAAATACGGGTTGTTTGTATCAGCGGCTGTTATGACAAACCTGTTCGTGACGCTCCATACTCCCGAATGTCCGGCCCGGTCGCGGGCTCTAACATACCAGTAATAGGTGCCATCCGGAATAGCGAGGACAATTTGATTGGTAGAATTAATTGTGAAACGGGATCCCCAGCCTGACAAATAATTGGTTACCTTCAAGACATAATTGGAAACACCTGAAATGGCATCAAATCCTTTATTCCATTGAAAATTGATATTATTGCTGTTTGTGGTTGAATTATTCGGGGGTGAAACCAGAGTAACTTTTTGAGGGGGAGAGGTGTCAATAATAAAAGAGTTGGTCACAGAGATGCCCGGATTATCCAGTATATCGATGGCTCTCACACGCCAGTGCATGTTACCTTCACTGCTGAAAGTATGGGTATATGGGCTGTTGGTATTCACGGATACCTCAAATCCGTTCCCGAGATTATTATCTGTGTCAAAGTCAATGATTTCATCCAGCACACCGGACATATCAGAAGAGAGCCAGTTAAAGGTAACATTGGACACACTTGAAATAAAAGTATCAGCCGGAGGACCGATGGATACAAAAGGACCTGTTGTGTCCACAACAATGAGCCAGATATTGGAAAAGTTTCCCCAGCTGCCGGCTCTGTTCCCTGCTCTGACACGCCAGAAGTTTGTTCCCTCAGTTAAATTATTTGACGTATAATTTGTAGATGTTTCACCATTGTTTGTGATATCCCGGTAATAGGTCAAAAACCTGTTTGTGCTTATCTGCAGATTATAATTGCTGATTCCACTTACGGAATCCAGAGCGCGATACCATTTAAAATAAACATCATTGTTGTTAGTGCGGCTGTTGCTGGCAGGATAGATCAGGCGTACAGTTGAGGGTACGGTTCCGCTGATGGTAACAGAAATATTGGTGGAATACCACGTCTCATTGGTATAAACCGATGAGGGGTTATCCAGGGCTGTAACCCAGTAATAATATGTCCCGACAGGAAGATTGTTGTTGGTCCAGGAGAGGGCGGTCGCGCATCCCATGACGTTATTTCTCTGGAAATTGCTCCAGGCGTTCACATTGGTACGGTAAATAAAATATCTGACAGCCGTGACCGAAGGCAGCCAGTTCACTGTCACATCATTCCCGATCACATTTGCCGTCACATTATTAACATGAGGGGGGGGACCTGTATCCGCACCGCGAACAATATTATATTTCCCGAAAAGACGGTAAGGGACAATATCTGAAATAGTCAGATTCCGGGAAATTGAGCTCAAGATTTCGGAGGCTTTTGTTGTGCCCCACCATATATTGGTGATGATTCCGGGTGGATTGATGCTATTGGTAAATCCCAGGTAATCATTGTCATATATATTATTATACCTGAAATCCGCCGAGACGACAGAATCCCAGTATCCGATACCGATGCGATTACTCACAATGGTGTTCAGGTTTATTTTTAACCCTGTTCCATCATTGGCCCAGATCCCGTAATTGGAGCAGCCATATATATAGTTGTTTGAAAGAGTGGTGTTATCACTACCCGCGTTGATCGTTATACCGTATTCTCTGCACAATCCCAGAATATTCTGCCTGATATTATTATTATCACCTATGCCAGCATTTATCCCTGTTTTATTCTGGTTCAGGATACGGTTGGACACAATGCTTGTATCATCCACCCTGTCACCTGCAAAAAAGATACCGTATTCATTGGAATAGATAAAAGAATTTTTTATCACGTTTCTTCTTGCGGAACCCCCGCCATGCCAGAGGTTATACCCATAGTCGCAGTACTGGGCCGTGTTCTCAAACATCTGGCAATCTTCTGATTCATAGAGATGGATACCGCTGGGGCAATTGCTTATACTATTCCTGAAAACAAAGCTGTTATCCGCATTGTTGAGATATATCCCGGAATTGGTGCAATTGTATATCCGGTTGCTCCGGATGGCGTTAGGCTGGCTGTCAACATAAATGCCGTATCCGTTGTTAAAAAGAATGTTCCCGTAATTGGTATTATAAGCCGTGTTCTCTATGTATATGCCATAAAAAGCGTTAGAATATATCCGGTTGTATTGCAGAAGATTATCCGGTGTACGGACCCAGATGCCGGTATCGCTGTTTTTATAACAGACATTCCCGATGATATCATGGCCGTTCTGAGTGTTATTCAAATAAATACCAAAATCATTTCCATAGCAGGTATTGCTCATAATGGTATTGCTCAGGACATTGCCCCCATTCAGTAAGATCCCGTATCTGGAATTAGAAAAAGAAGTATTTCTTAAAATAAAATTCCTTTTCGTATGATCCCTTAAAATAATACCGGCCTGTCTATTATTATATACATTATTGTATTTTACTACGGTATAATCACCTTCATTGATCCTTATACTGCAATAATCTGCCCCGTCTATGATATTGGCAAAAATTTCATTACTGACGATGATATTATAATCAGCATTATCATGATTAATATGGATTCCGTACATATCGTTCGAGAAGATATAATTATTAGCTATATAATTTGAATAGGAATCATTATCCAGAAATATTCCTTGATTATCACCACCTTTTATCCCCATCCCAATCAGCCGGCAGTTCTTTGTGTTGTCAAATCTGATTGTTCTATCATTTCCGCCACCGTCAATAATGGTTTTGGTATTATCTCCATAATTGACAAAAAGATAAGAGCGGATGGTCAAGCGTTCAAAACCTGAAAGGTCCAGATTCTCCTGGTAAATACCTGGGTGTACTTCCAGGGTATGGCCATTGGAGGCCTCCGCCAGGGCAGTTGTTATATTGGAATACCAGGCACCTGTATTTAAATTATATACATTCGTATAAGCTTGAGACACTGTGACCTGTCCTTTGGGTGAATACCAGCACTCATTGGTATAAACAGACCCGAAAGGAGGAGCAGGATTGTCCATGGCTGTGATATAATAGGTGTAGGTCCCGACAGGCACGTTATAATTGGTAAAGTTGGTGGCGCTGACATTATTCACCGTGGCTATCACATCCATGGCTGTCAGGTTGGACCAGAGGGACTGAGCGGTTGTCCGGTATATATTGTATCTACTAAAATCCATTGATGATGTTTTTTGCCACCTGAGGGCCACGTTCTGGCCTGAAGCGATAAAGGCTGTCACTGAACTTATTACGGGTAAATAATTGATATCCGCTCCGTATTCAATATTAAATTTATCAAATAGACGGTAAGGGATAATCTCATTAAATGTAACCGTGGAATCGATCGATTTCTTAATATCATAAGCCAGAGTTGTACCCCACCAGTTGCTGGTTATAGTGGCATGGATACCATGATTTGTAACATTTAAATATATATTACTATATATATTATTACGTGTTAGTTTCAAAGTTGTTGAGCTATTGGAATAGAATACACCGGTGTAATTGCTCACGATGGTATTAAGATTGATCCAGGAATTAATGCCACCATCACAGGCATAAATACCTCTTCTTGAACACAGGGTGATATAATTATTTGAGATAACGGTTTGTTCAGCATCATCATCAAAAAAGATACCAACCTGACCGCCCCGTATCAGAGGATTATTGAATATTTTCGTACTATCCATATGAAAGATCTGGATGCCAAAAGCATTATTATCAAGAAGGCTGTTGCTGAAAATAGACGTGGAATTACCCGAGTTGCTGTTTAACCTTATTCCGGAACCAGAGTTGGAATAGATGCTATTATTAACGATTTTATTATTTTGCGAGCTGCCAAATCCACTGTCCTGGAGGTTTATACCCATAGAATTCCTGTATATTTTATTGGCCTGGATACCATTACCACTACTGTTTTTTAAAAAAATACCATTGGTGTTATCGTAAGCCTCGTTGCTTTTAATAAGAACATTGATACAATTGGTGATAAAAAAACCAATGGTACCCTTATATGACCTGTTTTTGAAATTGGTGATCATACCGGTGCTATCCAGATAAACATTGATGGGATTGGAATATACAACATTATAGGACAGCGTATTTGTTGGGCCTCTCACATAGGCACCTACGAATAGGCTGTTTTTTAAATTATTGTTCTTAACTCGATTATGGTTGGCATCATAAATTCTGAATCCGTAAAAGCAGTCAGAGGCGGTATTATTCGTTACAATATTATAATCTCCCCAGGAGCTATGGAGAGCGATACCGGCTCCGGTATTGGAGTACAGGATATTTCCTCTGATACGATTGCTTATGCCTATCTGAACGATGATCCCTTCACTGTTAATGTTATCATTGGTATGGTGGTGGGCTATATTATCAAAGATATTGTTATATTTGGCGCGGTCCAGCCTGATGCCATCCGTGTTCTTGAACAAAATATTGGATTCGATGGTATTGAAGTTGACGTTGGAAGAATTGTCGCCATGAAGGGCGATCCCCCTGCCCCCGCCGCCTATGAAATTACTGTAGATGATATTATTTCCCACGTAATTGCTTTTTGATGCACCCGTCAGTAAAATGCCGGCTTCTCCTGCTCTTTTAATGGAAAAACCCTGTATCCTGTTGTTATGGCCGTTGGTCATGACAATGGCCCAGACTTTTCCAGATGCATTAATGATGGTGCTTGATTTATTACCTGAAGTGGCATATACATAAGACCTCAGGATTAGATTAGTAAAGTAGGATAAATTTACTGTTTGAGTATAAATACCAGGGTGCACTTCTATAACATGGCCGTTGGAAGCACCTGTAAGGGCTGCCACAATATTGGTATACCAGATATCCAGGTTAAGATTGTGGACATTGGTGGCAGCCAGTGACATTTTAACTGATCCGAAGAGGCAGAGGATCACAAGCAGGCAAATAAAAGATCTATTCAAGTTTCTCATAGGATTAAAACCACAGGCCTTTATAAAATATAACGGCATAATACTGGCGGAAAATCAATATTAATCCCCTCTTTTTTATTTAAAAAAGCCATATCAAGCTCAATTTTTAGGGTAAATATGTCTTATGTTAGAATAAACAGGTCGGTATGATCACCTCGCCATACAACAGGCTCCCATGAGTATATTATATCACAAGGTGTGCTTTTTTCAATAGAAAAAGGAAAGATTAAGAAGAAGATCCATCTTTTGGATCTGGTTTGCGGTCTGATCCGCCAGGGGTGTCAGGAGCCTTAAATTCATCATAATGAAGGCTTGGATCCTCTTCTACGGGTATCATTTCGTCAATATATTTGATCAGGCGGACGACATTCATTTTTTGAATGTAGTGATAACTTATTTCATCCATGAGGGTATGCATGAAATAGATACCCAATCCTGACTCTTTGCCTTCTTCAAAATGCTTGGCCAGATCGATCCTTTTACCGCTTTTGATGTTGATCTCTTCCCCGTAGCTTTCAACAACAACGATGATTTTGTTTTTAACAGGATCCACTTTGACCGTGATGACATACTTTTTTTCAGGATCATTTTTATAGAAATGCCTGACCACATTGGCGCAGGCTTCATCCGTGGCTGTAACAACAAGGGGGATGATTTCTTCTGAAATGCAGGCTTTCCTGAGATTTTCTTCAACAAAGTGCCTGCCCTCAATAAGACTGTCCCCGGAGCCCCTCAGCTCTATGCTCTTAATAACACGTTTTATATTTGAAAGTTCATCCATACAACTTAACCTGTTTACTTTTTAATTATCGAAAAA
>JAFGFC010000023.1 GCA_016931325.1 Spirochaetota bacterium
ATACAAAGTAAAAATAAAAAAATATTTTTATCCGTGTAATCCGTGGTTGCTATTTTCTTAATCCTTGGTTTCTCTTAAGGAGTGGTTTATGAATCCGTATAATTTCGCGACGCACTATAAATGCATCAACTGTTCGAAGGAACATCCCCTGTCGAACGATATCTATGTATGCCCGGAATGCAACGGAAATCTTGATATATTATATAATTACAGAATGATCAGTAAAAAACTCAGCAAAAAGATACTGGAGAAAAGAAAAGAGCCTTCTCTTTTCCGTTACCATGAACTTTATCCTGTTTCCGGTGATATTGAAAAATTCAATAAATTAAGGATCGGCTTTACTCCTCTCTATGAGCCCGGGCGATTAAAAAAGATCCTGGGGTATAACAATTTTTATATTAAAGATGACACCTCCAACCCTTCCGCTTCGTTCAAGGACAGGGCCAGCATCATGGCGATCATGAACGCTTCTCAGAACGGCCATGAAATGATGGTCGCGGCTTCAACAGGTAATGCCGCTTCGTCTCTGGCCTGCCTGAGCGCTTCCTTGGGTATGAAAAATATTATTGTAGTGCCCCGGTCCGCTCCCAGGGCAAAAATTTCCCAGCTGGTCATGTTCGGGGCTAATCTGGTCATGGTCAAAGGCACATATGATGATGCTTTTGATCTGTCAGTGGCCATTACAAAAAAATACGGCTTGTATAACCGGAATACAGGATTTAATCCTTTCACCCGTGAGGGGAAAAAGTCGGTTTCCTTTGAGATTGCCGAGCAGATGAACTGGCAGGTTCCTGACTATGTATTTGTTCCGGTCGGGGACGGGAACATCATAAGCGGCGTGTGGAAAGGGTTCAGGGACCTTTTTGAGATCGGCCTGATCAAGACCTTGCCCGGTGTCGTTGCCGTGCAATCGGATAAAAGCTCGGCTGTGGCTGATGCGTTTCTGGAAGAACGGAACATAGAGCCGGTTAAAGCAACAACCATAGCGGATAGTATATCTGTCAACAGGCCCAAAGATGGCGAAGCCGCCCTGCGATCTGTCATCGATTCAAAAGGTTTTGCCATCAAGGTCAGTGATGAGGAAATTTTGGATTATCAGAAAAAGCTGGCGCAGCACAGAGGTATTTTTGCCGAGCCGTCCGGAGCCGCGTCGCTGGCGGGACTGGCCAGGGCTCTGAAAAAGAAAATGATCGATGCCGGAAAAAAATCTGTTATCCTGGTTACAGGCAGCGGGTTGAAGGATATAGACGCGGTGATGAAGGGAATGAAAGAGCCTGTTATTATCAGGCCGGATATAACTGATTTTGATAAAATAAAAGAAAAGATAATTACTTTTTGATGATCTTTAAAAAGCTGTCTATCTCTTTGAAAGAATGGAAAAGATAGTCGGGTTTGTGTTTTTTGAGATCTTCGAACGAATACCCGCCGGTGGCCACGGCCACTGACTTTGTTTGTGTGCTGAGGGCGCATTTTATATCAAACGGTGTATCTCCAATAATGTAGATATCCTTATTTTGAAAATCAAGGGCGTAATGTTGTTTGGCCCTTGTGATGGCGATGCGGGCAATGTTGTTCCTGTCCTCATCATCATCAGCAAATCCGCCGACAGGGAAGAATTTATCCAGATCAAAATGGGCCAGCTTGATCATCGCTCCATGCTTGAAATTGCCGGTTAACAGTCCCAGCGCGTGATGACTGTGCACCTTCTGAAGGATCTCCTTTATTCCCGGATAGATATAGCCTTTCTTTCGCCGGATCAGATTCCTTTTCAAAAACGCGTAATAGTCTTCCAGCAATCGGTTCTTCACTTTCTCATAATCTTCCGGGAAAATATGATTCATTTTGCAGACTTCTTTCCATATGGCCTGGTCTGTCCTTCCCATAAGATGAACGTTCTTAAAAGCGTCTTTTATATGAAAATATTTTTTAAACGACTGGCTGGCCGCGTCCCGGCCGCTGCCGTCAGTATATAACAGGGTGCCGTCTATATCAAACAGTAAAAGGGCCATATCAGTACGCTCCCGGTAAAATTAAAAATTTAGTCTTTTTAAGGTCGAACTTTCTCTCTTCCTTCAGGTCATTTATGTAAGCATAAAAACTGGATTTGTAAAGGAATCGGGGTTCTACAAGGTATTCGGAATACTGGCTGCTGGAAGAGGGATTACAGATTTTGATCACAAGGAGTGTCTTTTTTTTCAGGGCGTATTCGATCATTTTTTTCATATCTTTCAGCTGGCTGGCCGGGTTGGCTCCTTTATACTGAGAAGAGATCTTATTCTCTGTCACCTTTCGCGGCAGGTCCATATCAGATTCTATGGTTTTCAAAACACGCCTGTTGATGGTATTCTTCAATTCCTGCTGATATCTGATGGATTTTTGAGTGGCCCTGGATTTGACAGAGAAATTTCTTTCAACGGTCTTTTCGATCTTTTTTAAAAGATTCTGCAGGGTATGAAAATTAATGGATAACTTGTGGTCCAGCCCGATCTGTTTCAGGGCCAGGACCGAGGCATAAAAGTTCTCCATTTCCTCAGGGCTCAGTGAGAGCAAGAACCGGCTATCATGAAAATTGATGGCTTCTTCTTCCCTTTTGGGAAAAAACCCTTTCTTCTCAAGATCGTAGAAGAGATCATGAAAAGAGATCCTGGGATCCAGTAACAGCAGAGTAGGAGAGATCTCCTTGAGGATGCATCGGGCTACAGGTTCATATTGTTTTACCTGCTGCAGAACATATTTATTTCCTGTCAGATACGCTCCGGCCATACCCAGCTTCAATTCTCCCACACGGGTGTAGATCTCGTCGATCATAAATTCAATATTTTCAGGAAGCGGTTTGTCTGTCAGGGAAGAAAGGAATTTTTTTATGCGTGAAGGATTCCATTTTAAAAGAAAGGCCTGGTGCAGGGAAGAGTCGGTGATCTTGAATTTATAGATCACATCCCTGTATTTGAACTGGGCCAGCTGGACCAGGGAGAACAGGTCCTGTATAGGGATATCCGGCGAGGCGATGATCTCAAAGTTGGGTTGAACATGAAGACAGGATCGCCTGGCAAGCCTGGTTTCTTTTTTAAATAATCCTCTGGCCAGGTCGAGGTTGACAAAAAGATAGTCGTCTTCTGTAAAGATAATATCCTGCCTTAACAGGTAGAGAAAAGCATAATGGATCTCTTCCTGTGAGAAGCCGGCATGCTGGCTTAAGGTGGTCAATTTCATTTTGAAAGAAGCTTTGGACCGGGCGTATTTCATCCGGCTATGGATAACAAAAGAGATGACCAGTATAAGATTGATATTAAAATTATCTGTTTTTGATGACATAACGGTATCCCTGTTCCGTCAGAAACATCTGGCGTTTACCGGCAAAGTCCCCTTCTTTACTTTCACGGGTAACAAGGGTGTAGAAATGAGCCTGATTTTCTCCTTCTTTAGGCCTGAGTATCCGGCCCAGCCTCTGTGCCTCTTCCTGGCGGGACCCGAATGTTCCTGATACCTGTATGGCCACATTCGCGTCAGGCAGGTCCACGGCAAAATTGGCCACTTTGGAGACGACCAGAAGTTTGATCTCACTTTTTTTAAATTTGTTATAGAGTTCCTGACGCATCTGATTTCTCATTTTTCCGCTTATAAAGGGAGCCTTTAAAATTTCCGCCATGCTCTCCAGCTGGTCAATATACTGTCCGATGATCAATATATTATCATTCTTATGCTGGGCTACCAGTTCAAGAACGATTTTTATTTTATTAGGATTGGTGGATGCGATCCTGAATTTTTCCCTGTCACTCTTAACAGCGTATTTATACCTCAGATCAGCCGGCAGGCCTGTCCGGATCTCCATACAGAGGGCTTTGGCGATCCACCCCTGTTTCTCCAGTTCTTTCCATGGTATATCGAATTTCTTTGGCCCGATAAGGCTGAAAACATCATTCTCTCTTCCGTCCTCCCTTACAAGGGTAGCGGTTAGTCCCAATCTTCGCTTGCTCTGGATCTCAGCTACCATGCGGAATACCGGAGCCGGTAAAAGATGGACCTCGTCATAGATGATAAGACCCCAGTTCTTTTTGTTGAAAAGATCAAAATGGATAAAATCATCCTGCCTGGACCGGCGATAGACCAGGATCTGATAGGTGGCCAGGGTCAGGGGTTTGATAAGTTTAATATCCCCCGTATACTCTCCGATCTGATCAGAGCTCAGTGTGGTCTTGTCCAGTATCTCCTGTATCCACTGCCGGGCCGCCACCACATTGGTCACCAGGATCAAAGTTTCGGTTTTCAGCATCTCCAGGACCTTCAGGCCCACCACTGTTTTGCCGGCTCCGCAGGGGAGGACAATAACCCCGCTTCCCCCTTTGACGGAATTACCCGCATAAAATATTTCAGACGCGTCTTCCTGATATTTCCTGAGAGAAAAGTCTTTCCGGGTATACAGGGTTTGCGGTCTTAATTGCACAGGTAAAAAGGCGCCGTCCTTGAATCCCGCCAGATCTTCTATCGGGAACCCGATATGAATAAGGGCCTGCTTGATATGGCCTCTGTAATTTTTTTTGATAAGGACATGATGCCGGTCTTTTTTCTTTTCAATGAATTTAGAGACATTTTTATCATAAAAGATCTCCGTTAAAAGAATGTCATCTTCAGAAAATAAATAAAAATTTTCCAGATCATCCTTGATCAGTTTTATCTTTCCATAACGGCTGATGATGTCTCTTATATCTGAAACAATATTGGGAGGAATGTCATATTTGGAATACTGGTTCAATGATCTGATAATGGCTGTCGGATCAAGTCCTGAAGAGGCCGCATTCCACAGGGAGAGCGGTGTGATCCTGTAGGTATGGATATGCTCCGGGCTTTTTACCAGCTCGGCAAATTTGGAAATTTCATCGCGGGCTTTTTCATACAGGGGGGATGATGTTTCCAGAAGAATGGTTTTATCCGATTGAACAATGAGGGGTTTGTCCGGGGCACGGGAATTCATCATATCACTCAGGATCCTTCATACCTTGAAAGCGATGATCACCAGAATGATCAATAGAATAAGACTGAAGACGGTATAGGCATCAAAATATAAAAACGTATCAAGAAAAGATCTTTCTTTTTTCATTTCCTTTATCGGCTTGTTCGTCTGATTGGTCATATCAAGCATGTCCTTGAAACGATATATCTTTTCTCCTTTTTTGGCATAGCCCAGTTTGCGGGCCAGTTCGGCTATATAATTCATGTCTGTTTTGATCAGCTGGATCTTTTCCTTTAATTCTTCATTTTCGCTCTTCAGGGCAGTAATCTGTGTCTCGAGATCATTGACTTTGATAATGAGATTTTTTCTGGCAAAGTATCCGCTGGGACTGGCAAAAAAGACATAGATGACAAGAAAGACGATAAAAAAATATCTGATCGTTCTGGACTTGGATTTAATCACTTTTGATTTTTAAAGGCTGACAGCCCCGCATAAATGGCCTGTGTCCCCAGTTCCTCTTCGATCCGTAACAGCTGGTTATATTTCGCTGTCCTTTCACTTCTCGCCGGCGCGCCTGTTTTTATCATCCCGATATTGGTGGCCACAGCCAGATCAGAGATCGTTGAATCCTCAGTCTCACCGCTTCGATGGGAGACCACAGCCGTATAGGCATGGGTCTTGGCCAGCTCGATCGAATCAAGGGTTTCCGTCAGGGTCCCGATCTGATTGACCTTGATCAGGATGGAATTGGCTATGGATTTTCTGATCCCTTCTGATAGTATTTTTACATTGGTGACGAACAGGTCGTCCCCGATCAGCTGTATCTTTGAACCCAACAAGTCGGTCATGATCTTCCAGCCATTCCAGTCATTCTCAGCCATTCCGTCTTCAATGGAAATAATGGGATATTTATCGACCAGTTTTTTCCAGTATTGGGCCATCTGCTCTGATGTTAAATTTTTATTCTCTGCTGACAGGACATATTTCCCGTTCTTATAGAATTCTGAAGAAGCGGGATCCAGGCAGATAAAGATATCTTTGCCCGGTTTATAACCGGCCTTCTGGACCGCCTCCATAATAAGGTCCAAAGGTTCTTCATTTGATTTCAGATCAGGAGCAAATCCTCCTTCATCACCCACTCCGGTAGCCAGGCCTTTGGATTTCAGGTAAGACTTGAGTGTATGATACACTTCGGCCGCTATTCTTAAAGCTTCAGAAAAGGATTTCGCTCCGGCCGGAGCGATCATATATTCCTGGCAGTCAACATTATTATCCGCATGCTTGCCGCCGTTCAGGATATTCAAGAGGGGAACAGGCAGAGTTCTGGCATTGGTGCCGCCTATGTATCGATAAAGGGGCAGGCCAAAGGCTTCCGCTGAAGCTTTGGCGCAGGCCATGGAGACGCTTAAGATAGCATTGGCTCCCAGCTTGCCTTTATTGTCGGTTCCGTCTAATTGTATCATCGTATTATCGATCAGGCTCTGATCAGAGGCATCCATATCGATAATTTCAGGTGCAATGATCTCGTTAACGTTCTTGACGGCTTTTTGCACACCTTTCCCGAGGTATTTTGTTTTATCTTTGTCCCGAAGTTCAACGGCTTCCCGTGTCCCGGTGGAAGCGCCGGAAGGAACAGCCGCTCTTCCAAAGCTGCCTGATTCCAACAGCACATCGGTTTCGATAGTGGGATTGCCCCTTGAATCAAGGATCTCACGCGCTTTAATATCAATAATATTGGTCATGGTACTCCTCCAATCGTTTTAGTGATTAGTTTTTGGTCATTAGTGGTCGGTGGAAAGAATATATTTAATAACAGAAAAATTGTTAAAAACTAAATACCAACTACTAAAAACTAAATTTAGCGGTGGAGGGACTCGAACCCCCGACGCAGCGGATATGAGCCGCTTGCTCTGGCCACCTGAGCTACACCGCCCCATATTAGTAATAAGCGGTTAGTAGTTGGTAGCTAGTAAGAATTCAGGAAACGGATATATTTTTCTTACTAATTACTAACCACTAACCGCCAACCACTATATTAGCGGGGGTAGGAATCGAACCTACGGCCTTCGGGTTATGAGCCCGACGTGCTACCTCTGCACCACCCCGCGTCCTGTCTGTCTTTTTGCATTAAAACAGTCTGTACACTATAATACTTTTTATTATAAATGTCAAGAATAATTTCATATTTAGTTTATATTTATTAGTCCAAGTTATTGGTTTCAAGATTTAAAAAGAACCAGGAACGATGAACTATAAACAGATCAAGGAGAGATTTAAAATAAGGATAAAAGAATAATTATGTGAGGGATATGAGCGAGAATAATGATAAAAGGTTACATTACATTTTCGCCGAAATCTTTTTTATTCATGCGGGTTAAATAATCTTTATAGAAATCTTCGTCCATCTCGCCTTTGGCAAAATTAACCGGAGCAAAAGTATTGAGAATAACCTTGTTGTTGACAAAAACAGGGGATTTGGTCCTGATGGCCAGGGAAATGGCATCAGACGGTCTGGCATCAATATTTTTTATCCTGAATTTTGTCTTATAGTAGATCTTTGCAAAATAGGTATTATCTTTCAGGTCGTTGATCTCTATCTTTACGATCTTGATATTGTTTTCTTTTAAAAAATTGATCAAAAGGTCATGAGTTAGCGGACGCGGGGGAGTCACTTTTTCAAGGCCAAGGAGGATCGAGGAGGCTTCAAGCGGTCCGATCCAGATAGGAAGAACCTTTTTCCCTTCACTGTCTCGAAGGATAACGATCGGTAAATTCGATTTCGGGTCCATATAGATTCCCATCACGGTCATTTCAATTTGTGATTCCATAAAGCCCTCCTCCAGGGGAGTATGCCAAACTCTTCACATAATAATATAATGCATTTTCCAAAATTTTCAAGTATTATTTGATCTCTTTTATTTTTACATTTTCCTTGACCATAACAGCCAGCCCTCCTATCGTTACCGGGATGATCTGCGTCAGCCAGATGAACATGGAAAAGGAGGCGACATAGTTATAATTGATCTTCTGATGGATCAATTGAGGGTTCAGAAGAATGAATGTGAAGACAATGCTGGCATGGAGAGGCCCCGCGGCTCCCGGACCGGAGGGAATGGCTATGCCAATGGCCATAACAAAGGTCAAAAGGATGCTGGTGAATAATACAGAATAACCAGGATCGGCCAGGACCGTATGAAAGATATTCATGGCTTTGCAAAAAAAATAAGTCTGGATAATATACATGATCCAGATCATGATGGTCAAAAGGGTGAACACAAGCAGGTCTTTGCGGCTTTTAAAAATATGTAATCCTTCATAAAATGAGCCGGTTGCTTTCAGTATCTTATCTTTATATTTCAATTTAAAAAGATCAAAAAACCGTTTGATAAGAGCCTGAACCCATTTATATCTGAAGTAAAAAAGGATCAGGATCAGGATGAACAGGGTGTACATAACCAGTGCGGATATCCCGGCCTGCAGAAAGGTTTTGTTATGGAGGGGATTAAACAGAAGAATAGAAACGAACAGGCTGCCCACCATCAATCCGTCAAAGATCCTTTCCAGAACAATAGTACTGAGAGCGGTAACTTTACTGATCTTTTCAAATTTGTTCACTATAAAGGCTCTTAACAGCTCGCCGATGCGTGCCGGGAAGATAGCATTCCCCATATAACCTACCAGGGTTGATTTGAAAAGGGAACCCAGCCTGACCTTTTTTACAGGTTCCAGAAGGAATTTCCATTTAAAAGACCTTAAAAAAAGAGTAACATACATAATCAATACAATGAGCATGAAATAGAAGAAATTAATATACCGGAAGTTCTGGAAAAACAGAGTAAAATCAATTTTATGAAAGGTGAGATCAAGAAAGATAT
>JAFGFC010000161.1 GCA_016931325.1 Spirochaetota bacterium
GTACCAGTTAAGCGGTGATATCTTTTTTTTCAGAAATATTTGTTTTGAAGATTGAATGACAAGATCCTCATTACTTTTGATGATATCCCTGATCAGGGAAAAATGACCGACATATTCTCCAATATGGTCTTTTAAAGGATGATACACAAGCAAACCTTTTTCATTGACCACGATACTGGAAAGAATGTCCCTGTGCCTGGACAAGAGGTCTTTCATAATATTGTCAATATCTATGGTAAAACCGGCCGAGCCGATCCAGGTCCCCTTTTCATTATATAAAGGAGTGAAGAACATCAGATAAGGGAGTTTTGAATCCTGTGCGGTGTCCTCAGTAAAAGGGGGGAAGAGATCATCCTTTTTCAGATACTTGTGCCTGTACCCCGGATGGGAGTCTTCAAACTCGTTCTGGGCTTGAAAAGGTTCCATGTTATAAAATGTATGTCTTTTAACAAAGGTCTGCTTTTTAAGGCTGTACTTGGAAACGATCGATGGATCCTGTAAATAAAAATATACAAAGGATTCCCCGGTTTTAGAAAATTGCTTTATGTTATACATCATATAGGGTGTATAGGTATATACATGTTGCCAGTATTTTTTATTAAAGGGGGTGAAATTTAAAAGTCTTCCTAAATGATTAAAGAAGAAATAATTCTTAATGTCATCGTGTTTGGCGGCAAATTTATTCAATCGATCCTGCAACGCCTTCATCCAGCTGAGGTGAAAGGGCACTGAGTATCGTTTGCTGAATTCCGCGCAACGAAGCCTGTAATGATCGATCCTGTTATTTAGTTCCGAGGCCAGGCTTTCATGAAGGTAAATATAGGATGACAGGTAATTCTTTACTTTGGGAAGCTGAGAAACATCCGGGCCTGTAAAAAGACGGTTAAAAAGAAAGAACTGGATCGAGATGAATGCCAGATAGATCAGGATGAGGATCACCAGAGCTTTGAAATTCAATTTAGAGAACAGATTTTTAAAAGGATTGGTGAATTTTATATTAAAGGCAATAACTCCCAGTTTTTGATTCATCCGGTGACGGAACCAGAAAAATTTCTCGGCCCAGTAAATTTGAATTTTATCTTTAATGCTCATGTTTCTTGATTACTTTAATACATCTATCGGAATTTAATAAAAATATTCAACAAAAGGCATGAAAAAGGGAGGTTTGAATTTTTTATAAAAAATTGAATTTTTTTAGATTTGCGTTATAATATTTATATTACGATATCCGGTGAACACTAGCAAAATAAAAGTTGGGGTTTAGTTGAAATTCTTGACTTTTATTAAAATATTTAGTATATTGGTTTTGGTTGGTTGGTTGATTTGTTGAATCATTAGATTTCAAATCCCAAAGCATGAACCCTATTTCTGCTAGTGGTGGAAAATTTGCGCTCTTAAAATATGCAACTGTATTATGATTTAATACAAACGGTTGTATAAAGATGTTTGGGGAGGTTGCATGAAAAAAGGGTCATTAATTTTCATGTTCCTGAGTATGACGCTAGCGCTTTTTGCCTTTGATAAGGGTGATGAAGAGATCGTGAAATATGAAAAATACGGGAGTTTCCATAATGTCGGAACGGGAAATTACCGGTATTTTATCAAGGATATCGAGGGTTTAAAAGAGGCTGTAGGCCAGGGTATTTTCCCTGATTTTGACGGGATAAAGACAGACAGTGACTATATAGAAGCGGAAATTGGCGGGAAGATGGAAGGTTATCTCTGGGATTTTATTGATAAAAAGAGAGATTATCTGGTCAATTTTTATAAATGGGCTACCACTCCGGGTGAGCCTCTGGGCGTAAAACTTTTTTACGTAGGCTATGCTCTTGAAAAAGCCGGTATGGTCAAGCAGGCGATTAAATCCTATCATGCTATCCTTATTCATCATCCTAAATCTGTTTCCTATACCTACTGGCATACACCGATCTATCTCGGAAAAATATCGATAGACAGGATCCATTTGTTAACGCGGAAATATCCCGAGATGGGGATTAAACTGGTCGACGCCAGGATCAAGATCGAGAATGGATTTGACAATGACGTGGTCAATGATAAATACACTTTTATTAATCCGGGAAAGCTGATAAAAGTAAAACCAAGCGAGGTCAGGAATACACCTGTTGATCTTTCAAAATTAAAAGTGATCGAGACAAGAGGGGGAGAGAATGTTTCCCTGAAGAAATACGATAATGGCCACTGGCAGCTCTATGTCAAGAAGAAACCTTTTTTTGTCAGGGGGGTAGGATACTCTCCCAACCAGGTGGGCAAAAGTCCTGATTATGGCACCTTGCAGGTCCATAAAGACTGGCAGCTGATCGATCTGAACAGCAATAATAAAAATGATGTCTTTTTTGAATCTTATGTTGATAAGAATAAAAATAATAGTCGTGATAAGAATGAACCACGTGTGGGAGATGCCAGGTTGCTGAAGGATATGGGTGTCAACACGTTGAGGCTTTATCATCACTGTTATAATAAAAAGCTCTTCAGAGAACTGTATAAAAAATATGGTTTTTATATAATCCTGGGTGATTACCTGGGCGCCTATACCATTGGGTCTGGCGCTGACTGGCATATGGGGACTGATTATTCCAATCCCGAGCATAGAAAGAACATGATCGCCAGTGTTAAAAAAATGGTGAAAGAATTCAAGAATGAGCCTTATGTTTTAATGTGGGCTCTGGGCAATGAGATCAATTACGGATATGTTAACAATGCCAAGGATGAACCCGAGATCTTTTACGAATTTGTCAATGAAGTTTCCAGGATCATTCATAAGATGGACCCCACCAGGCCGGTAGTTCTTTGCAATGGAGAAACGCATAACATTGATATTTTTGCCAAGAATTCTCCGGAAACCGATATTTTCGGGATTAATAGTTACCGTGGCTACCTGGGTTTTGGCGATTCCTTATGGTCAGCGGTCAAAGAGACAGCCGGGAAACCGGTTTTAGTAGTAGAGTACGGCTGCTGCGCCTATGCGGCCAATATGGATCTGGAAAAAGCCGAGCAAGCCCAGATGGAATACCACAGAGGGAACTGGGATGATATCTGGTATAACCGGGGAGGAAATGGTTACGGGAACTGCCTGGGGGGAGTGGTCTTTGAATGGACGGACGAATGGTGGAAAGCCGGAACAGGAACAGACCCGAGTATCCATGATACTCAGCCTCAATTCGGTTTGCCCTTCATTGATGGCTGGAGCTATGAAGAATGGCTGGGGATCTGTTCTCAGGGTGATGGTTCGGACAGCCCCTACCTGAGGCAGCCGAGGAAAGTCTATTACTATTATAAAAAGGCGTGGAATCAAGATTGAAATCAAATAGTTAGAAAAAAGACCTCTTTAAGGATAACCGAATATTTTGTAAGGGGGTGAGAGAAAAGTTACAGAGGTCAATGAGCAAGTAGAAATTATATAAAGGAGGTAACGTATTATGAGGAGGTTCATATCCTTAATTTTTGTGATTGCTTTTGTCACCACGTTGTACGCTCAGGAAGAAGAAGAAATTCTCAAAGGGATTAAAATAAAAAAATTTCCCTTTTACATTTATACTGATGCGTTTAACAGAGAGAATCACTATATCCCTTCAGGCTGGATGGGTGATTATGGTGATATCAAGATCCAGCAGAAATGGACCAAAGATGCTCAATCCGGACAGAGCTGTTTTCAGATCAAATACACAGCGGAAAGGAAACAGGGTGCCGGTTGGGCCGGTATCTACTGGCAGAATCCGCCTAACAACTGGGGCACTTCAAAAGGCGGGTATGATGTTACCGGAGCCAAGAAACTCTTCTTTTATGCTCGCGGAGAAAAAGGCGATGAGCTGGTAGAGTTTAAAATGGGTGGAATTACCGGTCAGTATTCGGACAGTTCATCAGGGACAACGGGACCCGTTGAATTAACAAAAGACTGGAAACTGTATGAGATCGATCTGGCTGATCTTGATCTGAGCTATATTTCAGGTGGATTCTGTGTTGTTTTCTCAGGTCAGATGAATCCTGATGGCTGTACATTTTATATGGACGAATGTTATTACAGTGATAGTGATAAACCGCTATCTACCAAAGCTGTTGAGACAACATCTTCAAAGAAAAAGAAAACAAGTAAAAGGAAAAAAAGATAGAATAGAGTAGGGAATGTGGATACGGATAATCATTACATTGCTTTTGACATCGCAAATTTGGGCTTATCAGGTTACGATTACTAATATGTCAAATAAAGGGTGGGTATTGTTGGATGAGAACAATACCCACCTGATTATTAAAGGTGTATGTTATTCCCCTATCCCCATAGGCCGGACGGCCTGGGAATATGATATCTTCACAGATGAAAATAAACCCTGGTTTATTGACGGTGATTACATGGAAAGGATGGGGGTAAACACGGTCCGCATCTATTCTGCCGGAAAAGATGATGAGGCCTGCAAGAAATTCATCCGGCAGATGTATAAACTTTATTCTGTTTATACGCTCTTTCCTCTTCCTCTCACCATGCATGGGGCTGATTTTTCTTCAGAGGCGTATAAGGAAAAATTGAAAAAAAAGATCCTGGATACGGTAAGAGAATATAAAAATACACCCGGTGTGCTTTTATATCTTCTTGGCAATGAGATTGACTATTTTTTTTATGATGATAGGGCTTACTGGGAGACAAGTGAGATAAAAAATATGAATTCCAGTTACAGGAGGGCGAAAGCCAGAGCCGAGATCATATTTGAATTTATTGAAGAGCTTGTTTCGGAGATTAAAAAGATCGATAATAAACATCCTGTCGGAGTAAGCCTGGGCAAGACCGATTTTTTTAATATTTTAAATGAAACCCTCCCCGGCATTGATTATATTGGATTGAATCAATATCAGGGAAAAAATTTTTCCAGTGTCTGGAGTTTAATGAGGCGTATAGATAAACCCATACTGATAACGGAATTCGGTTATGATGCCTTTAATACTAAAAAATCCCATGAAGATGAACAGATGCAGGCCAACTTTATTGTCAGCTTGTGGAACGATATCTACAAGCACAGCGCCCTGGAGAGTGACAGGGCGGTCAGTCTGGGAGGATGTATCTTCGAATGGACCGATGAATGGTGGAAGTATGAATATTCTGACCCGAAAGATCATGATACAGTTGGTTCCTGGCCGAATGCCGCATGGCCGGATTTTACACCGGAAAAGCCACAGAATGTTCAGGAAGAATGGTTCGGTCTCTTCAGAGTGGAGCCTTCCACCAATCAATATCTTGATACCCGAACTCCCCGTCTGGTGTTCCACAAACTGAAAGCCTTATGGAACCCGGCTGTGGATTAGTGTATTATGTGAGAAATGAAAATAGAGAGGGCTTGACCGATGAAAATTAGACAATATATTCCTGTCATTCTCGCTATCATGCTTGTTTCTTTTTCCCTGCCGGCTAAATCAACGAAAGAAGGGTTGAAAGGCAAAAGGATATATAAATTCCCGTTCTATATTTTTTCACACACGCGTTCTTATTCTTATTTTGCTCTGTCAGGATATATGGGCGATGTGGCTGACATGAATGTGGTAAAAGTGAAAGACCCTTATTCCTTCAAGATCAGTTTAAAGGTATTGTACAAGCCCACATATAGACAGGGCCATCAGGGCTGGTGCGGCCTGTCCTGGCAGTATCCCCCCAATAACTGGGGAGATAACAGCAAAGGGGGATACGATCTGTCCGAAGCGAAATATCTGTTCTTTTATGCCAGGGGCAGCAAAGGGAATGAACTGGTTGAGTTTAAAATAGGGGGCATCAAAGGGGCTTACGGAGATACTGATGAAGCCAGTACAGGGGTCGTCCCTCTTTCTAAAAAATGGAAATTATTCAAGATCGATCTGAAAAAGAAAAATTTAAAAAATATTGTAGGCGGATTCTGCGTCCTGATACTATCTTCTGTTAATCCGGAGGGTATCGCCATTTACCTTAATGATATCTATTACAGCAACAAGACAGAGCCGGAAAAGATGTTCTTTCAGGAATATTCCAATCCGGGTGATAAAGAAACAGAACAGGAAAAAAGAGTAGAAAAGATAGAAAAAATAAAAAAATAAGCTTTCGCTTTTGCCATGTTTTTATTTTAATCATTATATCACTTGACAAAGGAATTTTAGTGAGTATATTAATATATCACAAATATTGTGATAATAAAATATAGTAAACAGGAGGTAAAATTATGTTTGGAGCTTATTTAGGATTGCCATTGATCCTTATAACACTGGCAGTAGGTTATTTTGTCCTGGTCAAAGCCAATAAGGAAGCGAATGGCCTGAAAACCATAGGGCAGGTCTTTGGCTGGATCATCATTGTCATCTCAATTGTAGCGCTTGTACTTTCGCTGTATTACTCTTCCGGGTATTTGACCTGCGGCAGACAGGGTATGTCTATGTGGCAGCAGCAACACATGAAAGGCATGGGACAGGGAATGATGAAAGGCCAGGGCGGCATGATGGAAAAATCCGGCATGCGGACCAAAAGCAAGTAAAAAGGATAAAATGAATATACGCAGGGGAAAGTGACTTTCCCCTGCGATATATAAAAAAGTGCAGAAATTTATTATATCGGTGGTATAGATATGTTATTGAATATGATGATATTTTTCCTTCCTTCTTGGGCATGGGATCATGATTACGGGAGATCGGACATATGATGAATGGGCAGTGATGGCATTTTCATTCAGGAGGGATCGTTATGTGGATACTATGGCTGGTTATTATCGGATTGATCGTCTATTTTATTGGGCAGGGTGGTTTTAAAAGCTATAAAAGCAAAGAGAAAGAAACATCGCTGGAGATTTTGAAAAAACGTTATGCCAGAGGTGAGATCAGCAAGACAGAATTTGATAAAATGAAAAAAGATCTTCAATAAGCGAGACTTGACGACATCTTCAAAATTATCTATATTCTAGTTCATTAGATCAGGTATTATTGATAAGTTTTATAATTAAAGGGAAATAGATTGGGAAGACTGGAATTACAAAAAATAAGTTTAAAACTTAACGGGAAACCGATCCTTAAAAATATCAACATTGATTTCTGGGAAGGATATATCCATGCGATCGTCGGCCCCAACGGGGCCGGAAAATCAACCCTGGCCTTTACAATTATGGGGCTGGAAGGGTACAGGTCGTTCGAAGGCGACATATTATTTAAAGGCCTATCATTGAAAGATCTTTCCATTGATGAAAGGGCAAAGAGAGGGATAACTCTGGCCTGGCAGGAGCCCGCCCGCTATGAGGGTTTGAGGATAAAGGACTTTTTGGCCTCAGCAGCCAGGGAAAAAAGTGAAAAAAACATCAGTGACACTCTTATTAAAGTCGGAATGGAACCGACAGAATATCTGAAAAGAGCTCTGGATAAAACCTTAAGCGGAGGCGAAAGGAAAAAGATAGAGATCGCCTCTATTCTGGTCATGGAACCGGAACTGGTCCTTCTGGATGAGCCTGATTCCGGGATTGATATTGAATCGCTGGAAAAGATATTTGAGATCATTCAACTTTTAAAGAAGAAAAAAACAACGGTGATTTTGATCACTCATTCTCTGGCTGTTCTAAAACAGGCAGATCATGCGTTCTTGATGTGCCATGGGGATATCATTGATAAGGGAGAGACCAAAAAGATCATTCCTTATTTTGAAAATAAATGTATTCCCTGCGGTCATAAGAATTTTCCGAACCAGGAGGAAAGAAAGAATGGGGAATGATCAGAAACTGGCCAGGGATCTTGTTAAAACAACAGAAGTAGAAGAGAATATTCTGACCAATAAAGAGATCGCTCACCTTTTCATTCATCATAATAAAGTGCTCACCTCTCACCTTTTACCCGGCCTTGATGTCAAAACAGAAGAGAGGAAGGACGGGGTCAAGGTGGATATTGTTCTGAAAGAGAATACAGTTATAAAACGACCGGTCCATCTCTGTTTCGGTATGCTTCCGAAGGAGGGTGTACAAAGGATCATTTTGCGGGCGGATATTAAAAGAAATTCCAAGATTTCTGTTCTGGCCCACTGTGCCTTCCCGAACGCCGTTAATGTCAAGCATATTATGGACGGCAAAATAAAAGTAAGGGAGGAGGCTGAATATTCTTATTTTGAAAGGCACATCCATGGGAAAGAAGGGGGCGTGAAGGTCTATCCTAAAGCTTTGATCGAACTGGGAAGAGGCGCTAAATTCAAAACAGAATTCGAGCTTTTAAAGGGCCGGGTGGGGCTGATTGACATTGATTACCAGACCACATGCGGCGAAAAAAGCGTGATGGAGATGAATGCCCGTATCAATGGCACGGGTGATGATGTGATAAAGATCAAGGAATCGGGTTTTTTACAGGGTGAATACTCTCGCGGAGTTTTGACCTCAAGGGTCGCTCTGAGAGACCGGGCCAGAGCCGAAATTTATAATAAGATGACAGCCACGGCAGCCTATGCCAGGGGGCATGTGGACTGCAAGGAGATCGTTCAGGATAAGGGTTTTGCCTCAGCCATCCCTGTTGTGGAAGTAAAGCATCCGAAAGCCCACGTGACCCATGAAGCCGCAATCGGCAGCGTGGACACAAAGCAGCTGCAGACGCTTATGTCAAGAGGCCTTTCAGAAGACGAGGCTGTGGAACTCATCATCCAGGGACTTTTGAGTTAGGAAAAGGTTCCTGGTATTTTTACATTTGTGAAGGCACTTTAATTTTACAATAAACATATGAAAAATTTCAAGTTTTTCGGAATCTGGAGGCAAAGTTTCCACAAGGAGGTGGAAACGCCGGAAGCCTCGGAGAAGTAAAGGATGTACTTCGAGAATGAGAAAAACTTGGAAATTTATTAGAATATGTAAAATTTAATTTCTGAATTTTCTTGACTTTATTCTGATAATTTTTATTATAGATAGAACTGTCGATATGATTATTTTTATAATAAATCAAAAGAGAGGTGTTTTATGAGAAGATTATGGGTTATTTTATTCTGTCTGATCCTTCCTCTTTCTCTTTTAATGGCTGAAGATCTGCCCAGAGTCGCTGTCCTTGATATGGAAGCTAAAGGGGATATCACTCAGGAAGAGGCAGAGGCTGTATCAGATTTTTTAAGAACCGATCTTGTGGAAACGGAAAAATTTACTGTTATCGAGAGAAGCAGGATCCAGGACATATTAAAAGAACAACAGTTATCATTGACCGGTATCACAGATCCGGCCAAAGCGACAAAGATAGGAAAAGTATTAAACTGTCGATATGTCGTTGTCGGCACACTCAGTAAATTAGGCGCGAAATATTTTCTTAATGTCAGGGTTGTTAATGTGGAAACAGCAAAGACAACCATCGGCAAAAGAGAAAGTACGCCTACCTTGGAGGAACTTTCAGAAGTCTCCCGAAGTGTAGCGGCTCAGCTGGCAGGGATAAAGTATGTTCCTAAAAAAGGCACAGCAGTGAGTGGAGAAGAAGAAGAATTTGAAAATCCCCCTTTCGGGATTGACTTTTCCTATGGTTTTGGAACAGGATTTAACTATTATGGCAAAACATCGATTAAAGGTGATCATTTCGCTTACTCGATTTTTATTTTTGCAGATAATGGTTCTTATGAGGACACAACTACATCATCAGCCGGTTTTTCCGATCTGAGGATCGGTGTCTATTTCAGTGTTTTATATCTTGGTTTGATGAGTAAATCCATAACACTTCAAAAAGGAGATGAATATGAAATTGATTTCACGGCTTCGGACTCCACATTGCCTGATGGTCTGGAAGGATCGGGTACAGGGACCTGGTCAGAGGAAGGCAAGATCAGTTCTCAGGATCTTATGATCGGACTCCGGGGATATAAATCAGGGACCATTGGTTCCAGAGTTTTTTATTTTACCTGGCATTCCGTTGAAATGAAATCAGGGTCATCGACACCACAAGAATTTTCAGGTCCTGGTCTTGGATTCTTATCAAAGTTGCCTATTGATATAAAAAACACTCCCTTAGATGTTTTATTCAATATTGGCTTTCATGGCGCTTATTTAAGCTATAAAGAACCGGCAGGTTTTAAAGGAGACAAAAAGGCCTATTCCTTTGGTGGGGAAATAGGTCTTGGACTTCAACTGAAAAAGATTGGTATATACTTTCTTGTAGATTACATAGCTGAAGGTCTAATAACACAGTACAGTGATAGCGATCCTGCAGTTCTGTATAAGGCCGATCAGACCGACACAATGATTGGACATGGTGTAGAGATAAGACTGGGTTACAACTTTGATCTACAGGCTTTGCTCCACTAATAAGCAAATTGTATAATTGATCATAAATTAAAAAGGACAGACACCTTTTTAGAAAAGGTGTCTGTCCTTTTTTTTAATCCTTTTGACTATCCGCAAAAATGTATTATCTTCATATTTTCAGTCAATTTGACCATGCAAAGGAGGAGAGATGAAATCTCTTACAAAGTCCAAGCCGTGGCTTGCCCTGGAAAAACATTTCAAGGA
>JAFGFC010000024.1 GCA_016931325.1 Spirochaetota bacterium
AAGTTGATGACTTGAAAGGAAAGATTAAAAAAGAATAACCGGGGTTCTCCAACTTTTTTATATAACCTCAAACAACCGCAAATACACACCTTATTATTACAAATTGCGGCCCGGGTATTTTATTAAATCAATATAGGTAAAAAGGGATTGGCGATCATGGTCTCTCTTTCAAGAAGGTTTCTTACATCATTAAAGATGATCACAATGAACAGTATTGATATCAGGATCAACCCCACCCTCTGGACGGATTTAATAACTTTAAAACTGATCTTTTTTCCCGTGAGCCATTCTGCCAGAAAGATCAGGATATATGACCCGTCAACAGCCGGTATGGGGAGAAGGTTGAAAAATCCGATCGCGATACTGATAAATCCTATTAAATAAAAGAAAGAACCCAGTCCGCCTTTCTGAATCGCTTCCCCTGTTACATAGGCGATCCTCAAAGGACCGCTAAGCGCTTTGCGTTTTATCACCCTGCCGGAAACAACAGTCCTCAAACTGTAAAATACATCTTTGAAAACACGGTTTGATCGTAAAAATCCCTCATAGAGTCCTGAGAAAAGATTCGTTTCTTTTTTAACGTACTCGATCTGATCCGCTTTTAATTCAACACCCAGAAATCCATCCCCATTTATATTTGACAGTTTTACATGATAATTGATCAGATTGCCTCTTCGCAGGATGGTTACCAGAACTCGCTTTCCGCCCTGCTTTTTGAGAATGTTTTTCAAATCCCTTAAATTATTTATTTTATGATTTTGAATATTGACGATCCTGTCATTGGATCTGATTCCGGCATGAAAGGCAACAGAATTGGATTGAACCGCCACGATCGTGTTGCCAATATAAGGCAAAATACCGATCAGGGACTGGCCTGTTTGTGGCAGGATGATTGGTTTTATTTTTATATTTATTATTTCTCCTTTTCTTTTTACAGCCAATGTTTTAAAATTCACATCCCCGGCGGTCACGATTTCTTTTCTTAGATCATTCCAGTGATTGACCTCTTTCCCGTCGATCTTTAGGATAATATCTTCATCCTGCAAGCCCGCTTTTTTGGCCGGAAGGGTGATCGGGGTATTATCCATCTCCAATTTATCCAGCACCATGATCTTATTCGTATAGGTGATCTGTTTTGATCCCGTAAACATGATAATAGTAAAAATAACAAGCCCCAGGATATAATTCATAAAAGGTCCGCCCAGCACAACGGAGAGTCTTGCCAGGGGGGATTTAGAATAGAATTCATTCGGCGCGGGTTTATGCTTTTCATCAGGTTCCTCTCCCGCCATTTTACAATAGCCTCCAAAGGGGAAATAGGCGATTTGATAAACAGTTTCCTTCCCCTTGAATTTTAAAAATCCCTTACCATAACCGATGGAAAAGGTCTCCACGTGGACGCCGACACGTTTGGCAAGAAGAAAGTGCCCTAATTCATGAGCAAAAATAATAATACCCAATCCGAACAATCCATATCCAAAGATGATCACATTTTCTAATATCGCATGCATTACAATACTCCTTTAGGTGAATGTAGAATATAGAATATAAATAAAAAATCAAGGATTATTTGAGCGAATTGAGAATATTAAAAACCGCGATCATTTTGGGCGCTGTATGAATACCTGGTTAAAATATCTCTCTCTGTTTTAAAAATATCCTCGATATCGGGATTTTTTATAAATTTAACTGATTCAACGATCTGTTTTATTTTATTAAAGATATGGCTGAATTTCAATTTTCTTTCAAAGAAAAGTTTTACCGCTATCTCATCGGCAACCGTCAAGGCCGCCGGCAGGTTACCGCCTTTTTTGCCGATCGCATAAGCGTAGGACAAAAGGGGAAACTTTTTTACATCCGGTTTTTGAAAGGATAATCGGTGGATCTTTTCCACACCCAGAGGTTTGAGAGGATTTTTTATCATTTCCGGAAAGGACAGAGCGCTAAGAATGGGGAATCTCATATCCGGCGGGGAAAGCTGGGCATATATTTCTCCGTCTATCGTCTGGATCATAGAATGAATGATACTCTGAGGATGGATGATCACTTCGATCTTGTTAAAATCAATATCGAAGAGATGGTGGGCTTCGATAATTTCAAAACCTTTATTCAGCATGGTGGCAGAGTCAACCGTGATCTTGGATCCCATACGCCATACAGGATGCCTGAGCGCGTCCCAGGGAGTCACGTTGACCAGGTCGATCTTTCGCCAGGTAAGAAAGGGACCGCCGGAAGCGGTCAAAATGATCTTTTCTATTTCATCAGGTCGAGTCCTTTTTAAAAGATGGAACAAGGCGCTGTGTTCGCTGTCAATGGGGATAATGGGAACCTTATTCTTCCGGGCTAATTTCATAATGATCTTTCCCGCCATGACAAGTGACTCTTTATTAGCCAGAGCAACAGGCAATTGTTCCCTGATCGCCTTGTGGGTATATTGCAAACCGGCTGAACCAATAATGGAATTGACAACAAGGTCAGCCTTTTTTAATTCCAGCAGCGATCTTATTCCTTCTTCTCCTTCTAAAACCGTTACCCCTCTGACCTTTTTCCTGAGGCGGGCGGCTGACTCAATATCCAGAACAGCCGCATATTTTGGATGAAATTGATGTATCTGTCGCTCAAGGATCCTGATATTATTTTTCACAGCCAGGGCTAAAACTTGAAAATGTTTATTCATGCGGCGAATAATATTTAAAGTATTTTTACCGATAGAACCGGTAGATCCTAATATGATTATTCTTTTCAACTCCGTTCTCCTGATAACAGCAAAGCAATCATGAAATAATGTTACAGGCGAATAATATTCTTAAAAAATAGTAAAAGAAAACGCCTGAAAACAGGGTACTGTCAAATACATCCAGAAGGCCGCCATGACCCGGCAAGAAATTATTGGAATGTTTTACAGAGGCCCATCTTTTAAAAATGGATTCTATAAGATCGGACAGGATAACAATGACTCCTATAACAAAACCCATCAGCAATGTCCAGAGGGGATTAAAAATAAAGGATGACGCAAATTGATATTTCAGAAATAATAAGGAGAATGAGATCTTATGTTGAAAAAGATAATTGACTCCGAATGCCGTTATAACAGTAAAGATCAGGCCTCCTGTAACGCCGGCCCAGCTTTTATTGGGGGAGGCTTTCAATCCCCATCGTTTGCCAAAAAGCACTCCTGTAAAATAAGCAAAGGAATCATTAGCCCATATCATAAATATGACAAGGGTGAGAAAATACGTACCATGGGGTAAGGCCTTGAGAAGGACGAGATGTCCGAGAAGAAAAGGTGAATAGAACAGAAGAAGAAGGAACGATGATGTATGATTCACGACCCTGGCAAAATTCTGTTTAAAGATCTGGGGAACAAGGATGAAAAAAATGATGGCGATAAAAGAAAAATAAGGCAGAAAGGATAAGGGGGGGTAAATGACGCTGATCCAGAAACTTGTGATTATTATAATATGGGATATGATCAAGGGTAATGGCGAGATCTTTAATTTTTTATGGTGAAGGATATCCCTGAATTCAAAGGAAATAACCAGACTGATAAGAAGGATAAAACTGAAAAACAGGATGTGGTACCATCGGGTATCGATCATAAAGTAGCTGATGATGGGTATAAAGCCAGTGGCAATGAGAATCCGTTTAAAGCAATGCAAATTCTTTACAACCTCCGATGAATTTGAAAAGAGAGAATAAAAGCGATTGAGCAGAAAAAATGATCCGTGAAATCAGACTTCCTTGATATCCGCCACTTTTTTAGTGATCACCTCATCAACTTTTTTGGAATAATCATCAGTAAACTTCTGGACCTCTTTATGACCTTTCTCCAGATCATCTTCACTGATATGACCCTGCTCCTTTAGCTTTTCAATTTCATGATTGGCTTCACGCCGGATATTTCTGAGAGAAATTTTGGTTTCCTCGCCTTTCTTATGGACGATTTTGGCCAGGTTGTCACGCTGCTCTTCACTCAGCTGGGGAAAAGCCAGCCGGATAATCTTACCGTCATTGCTGGGTGTAACACCCAGCTCCGATGTCAGGATGGCTTTTTCAATGCTCTGCAAAGCATTCTTGTCCCATGGATGAATAACCATTAATCGGTTTTCCGGGACATTGATGGTGGCTATCTGTTTTAAAGGAGATTTACTTCCATAATATTCAACCTGAATGTTTTCCACCAGAGAAGCATGAGCCCGACCGGAACGTATGCCTTTACACTCCTCTATCAAAAAACTGATGGATTTTTCCATTTTGGCTTTTGTGCTGCTGTAAATATCCTGGATCATGATGATACCCCCTTGATTAATGTGCCTAATGTTTCCCCTTGGAGGATCTTTTTCAGACACCCTTTCTTTGAAAAATTAAAAACAATAATAGGCAGGTTGTTTTCCATGGCCAGGGAAAACGCAGACAGATCCATTACCTGCAGTTTTTCCTCAATCGCTTTTTTATAATCTATCCTTTTGAATAATTTAGCATCCGTATATTTATGGGGATCTTTATCATAGACACCATCTACTTTTGTGGCTTTTATGAGAACATCAGCATCTACTTCCAAAGCCTTGATGACAGCGGCTGTATCGGTCGATACATAAGGATTTGATGTTCCCCCGGTAAAAATAAGGCAGAAGCCTTTTTCCAGATATTCGTTTGCTTTTTCTGCCTGGAAAAATTCTATAAAGTCAATATTGACCATGGATAGGACCCGAGCGGGGAGATTGTTCTGGTTAAAGTAATCCGCCAGGATCATCCCGTTAATAACCGTACCCAGCATCCCGGCTTTATCAGAGGGGACACGGGAAAAGGAGAAATTTTTAAAGCGTTCTTTCTGACGGGATGTGTCGCCCCGGAAGATATTTCCAGCTCCGATAACAAGAGAGATCTGGATCTTAAAAGAGTCGCGCAGGGATCTGATCTCCTGATAGATGTTATCAATAGAGGAAATACTTATGCTATTATTATTTTTATCGGCAAGAAATTCACCACTTAATTTGATGAGGATTTTATTATAATTCCCCTTTGGCAATGTTTATTCTACTCCCACCTCAAATCGAATAAATCGTTTGACCTGGATATTTTCTCCGAATTTTGATATCGCCAGCTTGATGACATCTTCAATGCTTTTATCTGTATCTTTAATAAATGGTTGTTCCATAAGACAGACTTCACTGAAAAAACGGCCCAGTTTTCCTTCAGCAATTTTGTCCAGCATCTTATCGGGTTTTCCTTCCTGCTTGGCCTGTTTTCTGAAAATATCCTTTTCAGAACTGAGCACATCCTCAGGTATATTATCCCTGGAAATATATTTTGGATTGGAAGCAGCGATCTGCATACAGAGATCTTTACCAAGAGTTTTAAATTCATCTGTCCTGGCCACAAAGTCTGTTTCGCAAGATAATTCGATCATAACGCCGACTTTATTGCCGGCATGGATATAAGAAGATATAATTCCCTCAGAAGTTTCTCGATGTGATTTCAAGGTGGCTTTAGCGATGCCTCGCTCTCTCAAATATTTAACCGCGGCTTCCATATCCCCGCCTGTTTCTAAAAGGGCTTTTTTACATTCCATCATTCCGGCGCCCGTTGAATCTCTTAATTCTTTAACCATATCGGCCGAGATATCCATCCTTCTAACCTCCTATTCGTTTCCGGGTATTAGATTTATTAAAGTTTTACTTGAAATTCAAGGGATCTTATTTTTTTTTATTTTTTTTCGTTGAAGAATTGACCAGCTCTTTTACTTCTTTTTCCTCTTTTTCTTTTTCGTCGGTCTCTGATTCCGCTACGGGGGTCTTTTCGTCAGCGGCCATGATCTCTTTTACACCTGTTATTTTATCTGTTTCTTCTACATCATATTCCGCATATTTTTCTTCCAGCCGTTCTTTTTCTGTTAAAAGGTCCTTTGTTTTTTCTTTTTTAGAATCATCTTCTCCTTCTTTTTTCAACAACAATTGTTTTCTCCCTTCCTGAACGGCCTTGGAGATCAGGGTCGTAAAAAGAGAGATGGCTCTGATCGCATCATCATTTCCGGGGATAGGATAGTCTACCATGGTCGGGTCACCATTGGTATCTACAACTCCTATAACCGGAATTTTTAATTTATTGGCTTCTTTAACAGCAATTTCTTCGTTTTTAGAATCGATCACAAAAATAGCCTGCGGAAGCTGGGTCATGTCTCTGATCCCCTTGAATAATTCATTCAACTTGTTCTTTTTCCGTTCCAGCTGCAGCAGTTCCTTTTTGGTCAGATCGGAACTTGAAGATTTATCCAGAATGCCTTCTATTTTTTTCATATTATCGATACTATTCCGTATTGCCGCGAAGTTGGTCATCAGGCCACCCAACCATCTCAGGCTGATAAAAGGCATTTCACATTTCTGCGCGGCTTCTTCCACAGCCATGCGGGCTTGCTTTTTCGTCCCGACAAAAAGGATTTTACCGCCATGTGCGACTGTCTCTCTGGCAAATTTAAAAGCCGTTTCCGCCAGTTCCACAGTTTTTTGAAGGTCAATAATGTTAATGCCCTTTCTTTTTGTAAAAATAAAAGGTTTCATTTTTGGATTCGAACGTTTTGTCTGGTGCCCAAAGTGAACCCCTGCTTCAAGCAGATCTTTCATGGATACATTTCCCAATTCAAATACCTCCTCTAAATCTTAACTGTTTTTAGATTCTTTTGTAAATATAGATCGCTAAAATAATACCAATGATCGCCACAAGGTTAAGGGTAAAGGTATACCAGATATAAACATACATCTTATAAGCCAGACCATTAAGATAAATGATCTTTGTGATGACAGGTGAAGCCAGTATATCGCTGAGCACTTTACCTATAACCGAGCCTATAAGCATTCCGATAAAACCTACAAAGAAAAAAGTTCCAAAATTTGCACTTCTCGCCATAATTAACCTCCTGGCTCAAATTTCAAACCTCTAATTTAACTAAAAAAATCATTATGTCAAGTTTTTTCGGTAATTTAATTTTAATCCCTATGGCAAATTTCCAAGTTTTTCTCATTCTCGGACCACTTCCTGGTGGTCCTCCGAGGCCTTCAGTAATTTCCACCTCCCTGTGGAAATTTTACTTGCGGATTCCGAAAAACTTGAAATTTGCCATATTTTAGTATTAAAATCAAAGTGTCCTCAGTGTGGATAAGAAAAGAACGTCGAACGTCGAACCTCGCACGTCGAACGATTATATTTGACAACGGGGTATATTTTTATAGATTGTATCCGTGAAGAAATATTCTCTGTATATACGATTGGCGCTTACCGTGATCCTTCTTTATCTGGTTTATTCCACCATAGATAAAAAGGTGCTCGTTACATCTATCCAGAATTCCAGAGGGATCTATCTGGTCATCGGAGTATTTGTCTTCATTCTCAGTAATATAACGGGAGGTCTTCAGTGGTTTTTTTTATTGCGCTCACAGAAGCTCAGGATCAAATTATCACGGGTGATGAGATTTTATCTTTTAGGCGCATTTTTTAATAATTTTATGCCTGGTAATATCGGTGGAGACGTGGTCAAATCGTTCAAGATGATAAAGGAGAAATCAAATGCCGAGATCGTTATCTCTTCCATTGTATGGGACAGGGTGGTCAGCTTTATTATCCTCTATTTCTTTTCGCTTGTGTCAGGGTTTATTCTGTTTGGCCGTCTGTTATTCCTGTATCTGTTGGGGTTTTCTATTCTGTTGATGTTTGTGTTGAGTCGGTTTATTTTAAAAGGCCGTCTCGGGGCCAGTCTTTTAAAATGGGTCAAAAAGATCCCCCATAATAACATCAGGACCTTTGCCCATGATTTCCTGAAATCCTTTAAAAAATATATCATGGCTTCCAAAGGGATCATTTATTTTTATTGTCTTTCCTGCCTGACCCAGTTTTTAAAGATATTCATTCAGGTTCTTGTCAGTCTTAGTTTTAATTATGGGATCAGCCTGACCGAGATCTACTTTTTTATCCCTATCATAGGGATCGTATCGGCTTTGCCTGTCAGTATCAATGGAATAGGATTCAGGGAATTTCTGGGCAAATATTTTTCCATGCTGATCAATAAAAATGCGGCTATTATCTCGTTTTTCCTGAGTGTCGGGAATATCATCATTATGCTGGGGAATTTGCCCGGAGTTGTTTTTATGCTTAGAATAAAAAAAATAACAAACAGAGCGAAATCCGAAAGGACATAGTATTCAGTAAGGATAGATTAATATATTATTATTACAGATTACAGATTTCAGATTAAGGAATTCTTTTTATCTGGAATCTGCAATTTGTAATCTGTAATTACAAAGGAGTCATCTATGAAAGAATGTGTTAATAAAGCCAGCAATCTTCAGAGATGCAATTGCACTTATGAACCCTGCTCAAGAAAAGGGATCTGTTGTGAATGCATAAAATACCATAAACAGTTAGGTGAACTTCCGGCCTGCCTGTTCCCGGACCATGTGGAAAGGACTTTTGATCGCTCTATCGAGAAATTCATTTCAATTAATAAATAGTCTATTCAATTCAGTCCGGTCAGGCTTTTTCCACGAGTTCAAAACCCAGGTAAACATCCTTATAAACATTAAAAAACGGCAGACGGATCTTGATCCGTTTCTTGCGCCTGTCCACACTGACGATCTTTCCTTCCATGCCAAATAATGGCCCGGCGATCACTTTTACTCTTTCATTTAAGAAAAAGATCTTGGAAGGCGGAATGATCTGGTTATGGAGCATGAGTGAGAGAATGATCTTCATCTCTTTTGAAGGCACTGTTTTTGGCTTTCCCTGATTTCCCAGGATACGCAATACACCACTAACTTTTTTTAATGATCGGGCTATCAGCGGGTCCATCTTTACCTGAATAAAGAAATAACCCGGGAAAAGGGGCTTGATCTCATAAAAAAAATTACCTTTTCTCCGTATCCAGAGTTTTCTTTTAGGAAGAAGGGTTAACAGATTATCTATCTTTGTCTTTTCGATCCTGTCTTTTACTTTGTGTTCAAAACCTGATCGTGTCTGTATAACGTACCAGTTGATCAAAGAATATTTTTTCATCAGATTGAAATATATTTAACACTCAATTATTGTCAATAGAAATTTAACCAAGGTTAACCCGTTCGACACACAGGAAGTGTGTCGGGTCAAATCTTAGCCCTCCTGGCGGATTTGACCAAGATATACGATTTATAAAAATACCGCGATGGTCGGCTCCTGGTCTTCCATGATAGAGCCGACCCGATGACCATTCTAGTCATCGAACGTCGCACGTCGAACCTGCCAAACTTAGTACATTATTTGACTAAAAGATTATTCAGTGAAGAAATCTTTTCATTGTTGAATAATGCTATTTTATCATTGATTTTTCAAATGAAAAATATATACTGGAAAGAAATTTTATTACGCTTTGGAGGATTCAATGGGATTGAAGGAATTGCAGGAGCGGTTATCAAGGAACAAAGCATTAATTGATGAAAAATGGAGGCATCTTTGAACTCGATAAAAAACTGGAACAGGTTCATGAGCATGAAACAGAGATGACGAGACCGGATTTCTGGCAGAAAAGTGATGCGCAAAAAAAAGTCAAAGAATACAATGCCTTTAAAGAAAAGATCAATGGATGGAAAAAAATAAAGGATATGATCGAGGAAACTTCGCAGATCCTTGAGATGACCATGGAAGAAAATGATGATTCCTTAACCAATGACATCGAATCCAGTATCGGCCGCATAGAGGAGAAGTATAATGAGCTTTTGACCTTTCTTTTGTTTCAAGATGAACATGATGCGAACGACGCCTATCTCATGATCCATTCCGGAGCCGGCGGGAGAGAATCATGCGATTGGGTCTCGATGCTTTATCGAATGTATACCCGATGGGTTGAAAGAAAAAAATTCAAATACAGTGTGATAGAGTTCCAGGCAGGGGAAGAAGTCGGGATCAGAAGTGTCACCATCCTGATTAAAGGGGAATACGCGTATGGCCTGCTGAGACCAGAGATCGGGATTCACCGTCTGGTCAGAATTTCACCCTTTGATTCCAATAAGAGGCGTCATACCTCTTTTGCTTCCGTAGATGTAATGCCTTCCATTGAAGATGATGCCGATATCCAGATAGAGGAAAAGGATCTCAAAATAGATACCTACAGGTCTTCCGGGGCCGGAGGACAACATGTGAATGTCACGGATTCAGCCGTAAGGATAACTCATATCCCTACCGGGATCGTGGCCCAGTGTCAGAATGAACGTTCCCAGCATCAGAACAAGGCGTCGGCCATGAAGCTTTTACGGGCCAGGCTGTATGAACATCACAAGAAAAAAATGGAGGAAGAGAGGATAGCCCGCGAAAGATCCAAAAAAAAGATAGAATGGGGGAGTCAGATCCGTTCCTATGTTTTTCATCCGTATGTGATGGTAAAGGATCACAGGACAAATGTTGAAACAGGGAATGGTAATGCTGTTATGGACGGGGAGATCGATAAATTTTTACGGGCTTTTCTGGAGCAGGTAAGCCGGCTTTAAGTTTTCTTGATGGCGATAGCCGTCATATCATCCACCTGTTTCTGATTCTTCTGGTGCTCTGAGGCGCTTTCAAAGAGAATATTGACGATCGCTTCAGGATTTTTATCCATATTTTTCTTGGAGACCTCTATCATCCTGTCGTCACCGAACTGTTCTCCTTTCTCATTCTGTAATTCAGGAAAACCGTCAGTGTACATCAGGGCTAACCCTCCTTTGGGAAACTTGAATTTGGTCACTTTTTCATTCATGCTGTCCATGAGTCCGATTGGCAGAGCATTAGACTCGACCTTGAAGACCTTTCCATTGGCATCGATCAGGGCCAGAGGGTGGTGTCCGCAGTTAAGCACCCTGGTGTCTCCCTTTTTTTTATTGATCTCCAGAAAGATGGCTGTAGCGTATTTTTCCCCTTTTAACTGGGAAAGCAGTACTGTGTTGATATTATTGGCCAGTTTTGAGAGATTTTCATAGAATAAAAGATGATTCATGAACACGGTCTGAATCATAACCATGACCAGGGCCGCGCTGACACCTTTTCCGGAAACATCAAGAATGAGCACCAGGACACGGTCATTACTTATTTCTTTGATATCATAGTAATCACCGCTCACAATAGCCAGTGGTTTGGAGAGAGCTTTAATAGAAAGACCTTCCACAATATATTTGTTTGTCGGTAAAAGAGATTTCTGGATATCCGTGGCAATGGCCAGATCCCTTTCCAGCAGTTTGTTCCTTAAAAATAATTCATGATTTTCCGCGTTAAACAGGGACAGCCCGATATTCTTAATGAGATTGTCAAACATTTTGATCTCATCGTTGGTATAATCTTTCAGATTTGTCTTTCTGCCAAGACACAAAAATCCGAATAATCTGTCCTTGAATTTATAGGGGACCACCACTTCCACGTTATACCGGGAAAAGAATCCTTCCTCTTTTAAATCTGTAAATTCCGGAGAGTTCCTGACGAATACTCCTTCCAGTACTTTGCCTTCCTTATGGAGATAATTAATAAGATAGGATTTTGACGATAAAATATCGATCTTTTTATTCTCCAGCTTGCCGGCATGACTGACAAACTGATATTTATAGTCTGGATTTAAAAGCATGGAAAAAGCGAATTCACTGTGTAATTCTCTTATAGCATTGCTCTGAACGGTCTCCAGAATATATTCCCGATTTGAAGAAGAGAGAATATTCTGCGAGATATACTGGAATAAAAGTCCACAATTGACTTTATTTCTTTCAAACCAGCGATTGATCTTGGGTTGAACAAAGCCATAGATCCAGTGGAATATATAAACCAGCCCAGCCACGATAATGGTAATTAATGTCGGACCGGCGACTTTTAAATAGTTATAAAAGGGAAAAATAATGATGATGATGGGTATCACTAATAATGAGGTAACAATAAGCCACATGATCGTTTTATGGATGACCGTTTCGATTTCAAGGGCTTTGTATTTCACAATGCTGTAAGCCATAAATCCAAATACGATAATGGGTGAAATAAGGGCAATGCCGTAAAAATTGATGTTATCAAAGAACATGGGCAGAAGATTCCCAAAGGGCCATGCCAGGATCGTGGTCAGGAATACGCCCAATCCTATCAATTTTAATTTATTTCTTCCCTGGATATCGATCTGTTTTTTAAACTTCATTAAAAGCAAAATGATCGTGATTAACATGGAGCCCAGCAGCGGAAACGCATAGAGCAGCGGGCCCCGTAAAAGATCCATCTTAACGTTGACCAGAGTTCCATTCCTGATCGTCAGGTCCATCATCATGGCCCGGCGTACCGGATAGGTTGCGATCTGGCCGGAACCGTCATCTACTTTCATGACACCATCAGGAGTGCCGATAAAGAAAAAAATAGAAAGGAATATAGGGATAAGATAAATAAGAATTTCTCTTCTGGGGTTTATGGACTTGCTGCGGGGCGGGTAGTAGAAAGCAAAATTCATCATGGCAAAACCGATATAGATGGAACAGGCCCAGATCAGGCGGAAGCTGATAAAAGGGAGGACCGGCTTGGTCTGATAGATATTATAAAAACCATGGACAGCGCAGAGTATCCATCCTGAAAGCCCCAGAGTCGCTATGAAGAAATTCCTGTTCAAGGCGCCGCGAATATTCTTGACAAAGATAAAAATACCCAAGAAGAGGATCAAAAAGCTGGTAAGAACCGCTCCGCCTAACAGATAAAAACGAATGACCTGTAGATCCATAAACCTTCCCGTAGTAGCTATTAATTCACCGTATCGATATCATCAGGAGTTATCCCGATCTTTTTATCTTTTTCACCTAATTTGATCTTCCCAAAGCGTGATTCATATTTTTTAATGTTATCAGTTAAGGCTGACAGGAAGAGTTTGGCATTTTTCGGATTCATGATCACGCGGGAGTGAACTTTGGCCTTGGGCTTTCCCGGCAACAGCCGGGCGAAGTCAAAGATGAATTCTGCATCAGAATGGGATACGATCACCAGGTTGGAATAGACACCTTCGGCAATATTTTCATTTAATTCGACCTGGATCTGATTGTTTTTATTTTCATTCATGATTTATTTCTCCTCAAGGAAAACGTAAAATCAATTTAATTTTATTTTGATCCAAAGTCAATCTTTTCTTTACACTGTTCCAGTTTGATCATTCTTTCCTTATACGATAATCCCGCGCTGAATCCGCCTGAAGTTCCATCCGATCTTATAACCCGGTGACAGGGGATGATCAGGGGAAAAATATTTTTGGACATGGTGTTCCCTATAAAACGGGCTGATCTGGGGAATCCCGATCGCCTGGCCAATCGCTCATACGTTATGACCTGGCCATATCTTATATGACGCAGAGTATCCATGACTTTTTTTTGTTTTTCCGTGAAAAGGGACATATCCAGCTTGTAACCTTTAAAATCTGTTCTTTTCCCATTAAAATAAGCTTTTATGTCCCGGATAAGACGTTTGAGAAAAGGCGATTTACCTCTAAAGGGCTTCCCCTCTAATCGGGTCAGGATCTTTTTTTTATTCTTTTGAGGCAGAACAAATTGAAGGAGGATATCCTGTGTGAAAGCCACACCGGCCCATCCCCAGGCGGTTAAAAAAATCTTATAAAATATTGACATAAGAGGAATGTTAATCTTTACGGGAATGAAAATTGATAGTTGTAAATGATTTCGTATGCGGGTGATTAAAGGGGTAATAAAAATCAATGGTCTTGGCATTGACCCAGTACCCTTCTTTCTTGCCCGTGGATTTCCAATAATCCATAAAAAAGGAATAGATGTCAGTTGAACCATCTTCTTTGTTTGTCAGGATCAGCTTGTTCAAATATGTGATATTACCCCGGTATTCATACTTTTGGCTGTTCTTCATGATGATCTCATAATGATCCGGGTAGAAATAATAAAGATACTCATTTTTAGATTTTATCGTTTCCTTGAGGGTGGGTTTCCATCCGGTTATTTTTATGCTCTTGACGTCTTCCCATTTTACGGTCTTTCTGAACAGGAAATCTTTCTTTTTATGTATAACTTTCAGGTTCTCTTTAGGGAAAGAGATAAGCCCGCTCAGAATGGTTTTATCCTCAAAAAGGACCGTGACCATAAAAGCAAAAAATTCTTCCTCTTCTTTTTCAGAAGGTGTTTTATTAGCCTCGATCTGAAAATTCTCGTTGATGCGCGGATCGTCAGGCTCATTAACATCCTGATCTGAGAAAAGGCAGACAGTCAGAAGAAAAATGAGAAAAAAAAGAGTTAATCCCTTCATGATTCAGTTTATTCCTCTTGGGAAGTGAGGAATGTGATCTGTTCGATCTTTAATTTTGAATATTCTGTTTCATCGGAATCGCTGAACTTTATTAAAACATAATTATAATACTGAAGGGCCTGGTCATACTGTCCGATCTGGAAATAAACATCACCCAGTCTGTTGTAGTATAAAGGCATATCGATAAAGCAGGAACATTTGGAAAGTATTGTTTTGAGATAGAAGATGGCTTTATCATAGGCGTTGTTTTTCATGGCGCTTTGGAACAGATAATCATAACATTTTACCCGATCTTTCCCTTCTGGATAAAGATAAAGATACTTTTTAAAATATTTGTCGGCCGTCTTGTATTTTTCCTCGATAAAATAATTTTTTCCCAGCTGAAAGATTTTGTCTTCCTGGGTCTGGGCCACAAGAGGAAAGGTGTTCAATAAGACAATAATAAGAATAAACCGTTTCAACATTGTTTTATATATCGGCAGGGCGCGTAAATTATTCATTATTTTTCTATTCCGTCTTTAATTTTGATAAAATTTGACCGGATTGTTTTTTAAAATCAACAGCAGCGGAGTGTGTGTCCACGGTTGAATCTGATTTCTCCTGTAAATAGTTCCAGTAATTGATCAGCCAGATATACAAATCAGATTCCGTGTTCTTGGGGAACGATTGCATGATCTTTAGATCACGTATGGTTTTAATGATAGGCATATAGACCGTATTATACCAGCTTTTTACCGCTTCTTCCCATTTCAGCTGTTTCAGGGACAGGGTATTGAGAAGATAATGATGGGCCTTGATCTGCTCAATGAGAATATCATACCGCCCGGCTTTGGTCAGGGTGATATCAGCCTGAGGGGCCATCTCTTTCAATTTCGTGCTTTCATAGAACTTTGTCTGCTCGAATTTAAGGATGAGGTCATTATAATTCATCTCTTTTTTTAAAGGGATCTTGGTTTTTAATTCAATGATCTCGGCATCAATATATTTCATGCCTTTTTCTTTCGCCACGCTGACCCTGTGATTCCCGTCTTTGACGAAATAAAGGTCCCCAATTTTATAGACCTGGATCGGCGGCAGCTCGATCTCCTTGTAATGGGCTTTGCCGATATTCACCCAGCGCCCTCTCGTGCTTGAACCAAGAGGAAGAAAATTCTTGTTAAAGTCCCGATAACGGCCTTCACTCCCGATAATGTCTTTGATGGGTATGGATTTAACTCCAACATAGCTCTGGTTATAAGGCATGAGATACTGTTTGACGATCTCGAAGGATAACAGTTCATTTTTATCCTTTTTAATAAGGGAAAATATCTTGTCCAGAAAGGCCTTGAACCTGGCCAGATCAAAATCCTGTGATGCTTTCTTGTCTATCAGATCTTCCATAACGCGTTACCTAACATCGTGTCGACCTTTTATATAATGTCTTATAAAACATTGTCAAGTGTTTTATGAACGGCCGTACCAAGTTCGAGGTTCTACGTTCGACGTTAAGATTTAACGTCGAACCTCGAACGTCGCACGTCGAACGTTAAATCTCGAGGATCCTGTAATTATACGCGTTGATGATCTTGGCGCCTTTATACTCATTGATCCTGTACCTGTTACTGTCATAAATATGGATATGGCCGTGGATGACGTACTTTGGCTTGAACCGTTCTATAAATTTCAGAAAGATTTTGAATCCCTGATGAGCCGGGTCTGTTGGTATTCCAAATCCATAGGGCGGAGCATGGGTCACCAGGATATCGAGATAACGGCCGTGTATTATTCTATTCCAGATGAGCCGGGGTATCATCTTGAGGATCTTGAATTTCATCTCTGCTTCAGAATATTGATGTCTTCCCCTGTTATACCGCTTTGAACCTTCAAAACCGGCAATAATGGTCCTGTGTGTTATTTTTACCCTGTTATCAAGATTAATAAAAGAAGGTTTTTTCTCATCCTCCATAAGAACGTGATTCCCGAACACATGTAACAGGGGGACATTTAAATTAGAAGCAATGAAATCATAATAATCAAAAGGCAGATCACCTGTGCCAATGACCAGATCAATATTTTTAAATCGGGGATCATCCCGCAGATTGGACGAGTATATAACGGGGCTTATCACATCTGAGATCAGAAGAATTTTCATTCTAACCCTTTAATACCTTTTCGATCCTGCCTTCTTTTATACTGTATATGGTCCTGGAGGTTCTGGCCAGATCCATATTATGGGTCACCATAATGATCGTCATGCCGTTCTTGTTCAAGTTTTTCAAAGCATTAATGATCTTTTCTGAACTTTTTTTATCAAGATCACCTGTAGGCTCATCCGCTAACAGCAAACGGGGATTGGTCATAAGGGACCGGACGATGGTAACGCGCTGCAGTTCGCCACCGCTCAATTTATCCGGGTAGTCATTCTTTCTGGTTTCCATTTCAAAATCAGCTAACAGTTCTTCAGCCCTGGCTTTTATTTGGATATGGCTTGAACGCTCCTCGTCAAAGACAAGAGGGACCATGATATTTTCCAGAACGGTTAAATGAGGGATAATAACTTTCTTCTGAAAGATAAAACCAAAATGTTTCTTTCGCAGGGTCGACCAGTGATGGTCAGGCAGATGGGTCAATTTTTTAGAGTCAAAATAGATATCCCCGGATGTGGGTTTGATAAGACCCCCAATAATAGAGAGCAGGGTGGTTTTCCCTGAACCGGAAGGGCCGACAAGAGTGACATAATTCCCTTCATTAATATCCAGATTAATGCCGCCAAGAGCCTGAATAGCGCGATTTTTCTCTTTATAGATTTTTTCTATTCCGAATAATTTAATATTCATATCTAATACCTTAGGATATAATACGGATCAAGGCGTGAAAAATACAACGCCGAAGGGAACAGGCTGAAAAAAATAATGAGAAACTGCAAAGCGGCGTTCAAGAAGAAGAACTTGCCAAAGGTCAGAAAAAAGGCAAACCCGTATTCAATATTAAAAAGCGAATGAATTTCCAGGCGGTAATATAATAATAAAAAGATCTCCAGGACCAGGATAAGGATGCTGACGATTACGGGAATAATAACACTTTCCTGCAGGATCAGATGAAATATCTCACTTCGCCTGGCGCCCAGGGAACGCAGGATCCCGAATTCATCCTGACGTTTTTTTGTGGTGAGGGAGAACAGGGTATAAGAAAAAAGCAGGAAAGCAAGATTTAAACTTATCAGGATCAAAAGAAAGACCCATTTTTCAAGGATATCATATCGTAACTTTATATCCAGAGAATACAAAATCCCCAGGTTGATCAGGATCATTCCCCACAATAAGAAAAGGACCAATTTCATGATAAACCAGAAATTATTCCTGGCCAGGTCGCGATAAGCCAGCCAGGTGATATTCAATTTTTTGTTAAGACTGGATTTGCCTATCATGATATAAAAAAGGTATTAATTTTTTGTGCAAAGTCAAATAAAAAAGGGGACGGCAGAACCGTCCCCCTGTATGATAAAAATGCGGATAAAGGGTCTATTTTGTTTTTTTCTTGGCTGGCTCGTCTTTTTTCTCTTCCATCATCTTCATCTTTTCTTCTTCGTATTTGCGTATCATGTCCTGCCGTTTCCTTTCGTCCCATTCGTAAAGGTACGCCGCT
>JAFGFC010000162.1 GCA_016931325.1 Spirochaetota bacterium
AAAAAGGAGGACATTAAAATGAAAAAGTTATTTACTATGTTTCTTGCATGCATGATGATTTTCTGTTTTACGATTGAGGGGAAATCAGCTGCATCGTTTTTACTCAAAGGTGGTGTAAATTTTTCTACGCTTCAATGGGATCCCGCTCTCAGTGGTGTGGAAGAGACTCCCAGAATTGGTTTAATAGTCGGCTGTGGTTTTGAATTTGAATTTGAAAAACTAGCCCTTGAAATTGATGTATTGTACGAACAGAAGGGTGAAAAAATTTCTTCCAGCTTTGACACTGTGAAAAGTACCGATATCGAGAAATTGGATTACCTGACCATACCGGTTATCCTGAAAGGAATGTCCAAAGATCAGCCTGTCAGAGTATTCTATGGCGCGGGCCTGGGTGTGGGTGTACTTTTATCCGCAAAGGATGACTGGGAAATTACGGAAGATGGAATTACTATGAGCGGAAGTCAGGATGTCAAAGATATGTTTAAATCAACTGATATTATCGCTGTAGCTACTATTGGATTAGACATATCGAACTTTATAATAGAAGCCAGAGCGAATTATGGGCTTGGTAATATTTATAATGGCTCCGGTACGGGAACCATCAATACACTGGGTCTGGCTCTCATGACAGGATATAAATTTTAAAGGGTAACTATTCCAGAGAATAAATTTATATCAATGAAAAATTAAACCACCCGGGGACGGTGCGTGACAATATGACAGAGTTTGCAATGTTTATATTAATCTGTCACACTGTCACGCACCGTCCCCATAATCTTTCGCAATGAAATCTTACAAAAAGTAATTATAAATTATAATGCAATAATTTGTCACTTTTTGCTTACCTCCGGTGTTTAAAAAATAACATAACAAAAGGAGGTATTTCATGAAAAAGTCAATTTTAATTTTGGTTGTTTGTATTTTAGTTGCAGGATGTTCTTCGAAAATGATCAAGCTGGATTCTAAATATCTGGCTGGTCCAAACAAATGTGTTGTGGTATGCAAATACCAGGCGCCTGTCAAATCTAGTACATCCGGTGGAGGATTGATTGGAGAGATCGTCAATGCCAGTCGCGCTGATGCGTTCCAGACTCTGTTGACGAATATGGACTTTCGCAAGGATGTAAAACAATCTTTTACTGAACTTCTGGAAAAAAACAAGCAGAATATCAATGTCGTTCGAAACCAGGATATTTTAAAGAGAGTTGAAACTACAACAAATTATAACTTTTTATTAAAGGAATATGATATTCCTTTGGTATTTGAATTAAAAATAGTCGAACGAGGTGCTTATATCAAATCAGGAGCACTTGGTTTAGTCGTAGACTATTACGCTACAATGAAAATCGAAGGCACATTAAAAGATCTTAAGGAAAATAAAACAATATGGTTATATGAAAATGATGATGATCTTGAGATGGATGGAAACAAAGATGAAATTATTGCTGATGATGGTAAGATTATGAAAGAAACATATAGCAATTTGATCAAGAAATTAAATCAGCAATTGGTGAAAAATCTGTAGAATAGCATAAAAATACAACAATCTTAATAAGGTATCCGTCTTTTTAAAAGGCGGATACCTTTTTTTATCTTAAAATATTAAATAATTATAATATCCAATCCCCCTACTTCCCCAGTAACCACAGATCATTGCTGTACATCAAACCGGAGCCGCGGACGAAAAGGTATTTGCCTTCTTTGATGCATTTGAAAAAATCGAGTAGCTCTTTCCTTGGAAGCTTTAAAAAGTAAGAGAAATTGCCGTGATACATCTGGTCCCAGTCATTGGGTTTGCCGTATTTTTTTAAGAAATCCTTAATGGGCCCTGTATCTATCCCAACCCATATATAGAAGGTATCGTCTTTCAGGCCATCGATCCTTTCCAGGGCTGAAAGGTCAACTCCGCCAATGTCTATCTCCCTATCCTTGGTGATAAGGATGGTTCCCTTGGCGGTGGCCAGCCCCAACCGGCCAATGTCAGAAAGTTCAATAAAATGCCTGGGTTGATATTTTTCATACAATCTCTGGAATTTCGCGTCTTTTTCTATGTCCAGGGATAATTTGAATTTAACCTGCTTTTTGTTCTCCTTCTGAAAATCCATAGGCACAAGGAGCTCTGATCCCTGTTTAAAGGCATTATCCAGTTCAGTGATGTTCTCTGCTGAGCTATAATAATTTTTCATGGGAATATATGAGGCGCCCTCTCTTTTCTCTTCCTTATTTAAATAAAGTTCATGGATTCGGTCTTTGGAGAATTTGAAGAATTCCAGATCAAGAGAGAACATCTTTGTGCCAAATTCCACCAGCCACAGGATCACCTTTATCTTTTTCACCTCACCGGGTTTAATGATCTCCCAGCCGGTAAAAAAGACCGGAAGGCTCTCCTGCTGCGCCATGCCGTCATAGTTATATTGTTCGCCGTCTTTATAGACCCGGCCGTAAACAGTCCGGCCGTGGCCGAAAAGTAGATAGTCCTCACTGATATTTTTCACCTGATACGTGATAAAAGCTTTTTTCCCCTGCGGGATGGGCTGTTCCTGCAGGAATTCTATGTTTACATCCTGAAAATCAAGAGATTGTTCTTTAAATGAGTCAGCGTAAGGAAATTCAGGATTTATCAGTATTAGAAAGATACCAAAGAAGAGAATAAATAAATATCTTTTATCCTTCATAATATTAAAATAATATAAAAAAAATCAAATGCAATAAATTCTTTTTTAAAATTTAATATGGATAACGATCTTTTCGGTCATGCCGCTGAAATCATAGTTGACTGTTTTACTGTTACTGTCCTTTAAGGGCTGGCCTGATTGAGCGTTTAGCTCCGGGACATTTTCAGAGATCTTCATGTTCCTGACATAAGCATACCTGTACCCGGGCATTATCTCCAGGGATAAAAAGGATGTGATATACAGTTTAATGCCAGCTTCGATTTCCAGAACAGGGCAGGAGCCGTTCATACTGAATGAATACTCTGATGAGGACGTGATAGGTACAAGCAAAGCATAGCTGGTGGTCTCTGATAACAGGGAATGCCGACTGCTGGCTACGCCATACCCGCCTGATACTCCAAAAGAGAAAGAGAAAAGATCTTCAGGCTGACCGATGGTGTAATACAGGCCCAGTGATGCCAGTGTCAGTGATGAGCTGACTTCATAGGTCTTTTCATATTCTGTCAGGACAAGAAGCACTGTGGTCGATCGGTTACCGTTGGCCTCGGCACTGAAATAGTTAAAGGTTTCGATCTTGGGTTTCAGGATAAAAGAAGAGCCAATGGAAAAATCCGTGCACAGCCCAAAGATCATACCGGCTGTATATTTTTCCGTTGATGCATGATATCCGTCTGCTTCAAATATTTGAGCCTGCTGGTCAATATATTGATTCACATCAGATAATCCGAACAGGCCCGGACCCATTGTGAGACCGATATTCTTCTGCCATTTGCTGTAAAGAAGAGAACCATGTATAAGGAATAAAGATAGGAAAATAAGACATTGAACAGGATGGATCCATGAGCGGAAAAATTTTCTCAAAAAAGTTACCCCCTGCAAATTCGGCCGTCTTATAGCTAAAATACTATAAATACTTAGAAAGTCAAAGAAGATATCAATCATATAATTATTACTTGATAAAAGCTTTCCAGGGTGATATTTTAAGAATGGATCAAGATTATTATGATAAAATTCAGGATAGTCATTCTTTTTTTTGCATGGTGGCTTGGTTCTTCCCCTTTGTTGAATTCTTCTGAAAATGATGATAACAAGGAAAAAGCGGATCAGCTGATCAAACGATTATATTTCAAAAGACTCGGGGTGCAACGGGAATATCTGCCTGATCCGTCCAATCCGGATAATCCTTACCTGGCTCTTTACGGAAGGATCTGGGCTTTTACTCAAGGATTGACTCTCCGAGACGCTGTCCGGAACGGGAACAGAGAAAAAGCCCATCAGATGGCAAAATATTTATTAAAGCGGGCGATAAAAATTTCCTTAAAAGACGGAAAAGAGATCATTGGCGGCTGGCCTTTCTCAGAAAATATGGTCAGTGATACTTTCCAGGACGTGCGGCTGATGACAGGACCCAATGCCTGGGTGTTGAGCGGCCTGGGCCAGTATGTCTGCTCTGATATGTTCAACGAGTTGACACGGTCCAGGAGAGAAGAATTCAAGGATTTTTATTCACAGGCCCTGGACGGATTGTTGTATCATCAACGGGAAGACAGTCTTTTTACAGCCGGGTGGACAACGGAAGCGTTGAAACAGGCGCAGGGAAAAACAAATTATTATGAAATATTGAATAAAGAAGGGTATAGCCAAGTTAAAAAGGTTAAAGCGGATAACGTGGTGACCCGGCATAATGTGAATATGCTGGAGGTCTTGAATTATTCCATTAATAATTTCGATAAATTAGGATTAAAAGACCTGAAAACACTGGTTCGAAAACAAGACCAATTGAGCCGGGCCCTGTTCACTAAATTATATGATAACAAAGCCGGGCGTTTTGTTACCGCTCTGGAAAAGACAATATCAGCAGAGATCCAAAGCCGGCATACGGAACTGCGCAATGCCAGCTGGTTGGCTCTTTCCATTAATTACTATGATATCACTGAACAGCAGAAGGAGAAACTGGCTAAAAGCCTTCAATACACGGTCAAACATTTTGTGAGGGATATGGAATATAAAGATGCTTCTTTTTTTGGCGCTCATTATTATCTCAATGATTATCAAGACCCTTATATTCTGCCGAGCGCTTCTCAGGAGAAAGCGTATCATATCGAAGGCACAGCTGCCCTTATCCTGGCTCTGGACAGGTTCAGCCAGGCGTTTCCCGAACACGCCAGTGCGGCTGAATTTAAACGAACAGCGGCCCGTCTGTGGTCGGATATGCAAAAGTTTGTCAAGGATCACGGATTCCCCTATGCCACGCATCAGGTCAAGGATCTGATGACCACTTTGCAGTCCAGCACTTCTGCTATATGGTATAACTATCTGTATGATTATTATATTTTGCGAATGGAAGATTTTACTTTGAAGAAAAGCAAAAGGGGATTGGAACTGAAGATCCAGAACGATATCCTGTTCCAGTTTGACAGCACACGGTTTACAAAGGGAGCGGAAAAGATCCTTTCCAGGGTCACCCTGGATATACTCAAGCATCCCCGTCACCTGATCAGGATAGAAGGGCACACGGATAATACGGGTACGACAAAATATAACTATAACCTGTCCAAAAAAAGGGCGCTGGCGGTTTACGGGTATCTGGCCGGCCAGGGGATTGAAAAGAAACGTATGATCGCTATCGGCATGGGAGAATGGAACCCCGTGACGAGCAATAAAACGCCGGCAGGGCGGCAGATGAACCGACGGGTGGATATTGTTCTCACTGAGATGCTGAACAGGAAAAGTGTTCAGGAGATCCTGAATGAATTGCCTGAAGCAGAAAGAACAAAAATTGAAAAGATATATTTTTTTGGACTGGATAACTTTTATAAAGAGAATTACGCAGAGGCCATTCAATACTGGGAAAAGATCAAAACAGAGGATCCTGCTTTAAAGCAGGCGCTGGAAGAGAAGATAGAACAGGCCAGGAAGCAGAAAAAATAGATCTTTAAATGACAGTGCGGCAGAGACGGAAGCCTATACGCCAGTTCGTATAATGGGGGTCCTGGTTTAAAAGCTGGTTCAAACTGAAGAACCGGAACATAGCGCGGCAGAAGGTAGGGACATTGCCCCAGCTGGCTCCCCTCAGGACCCGGTTATAGGTAAAATGATAAATACCCTGGATATAGTAGGTGGCCGGGCCTTTGGGGTCTGCGCATTCCGAAGGGTTGTTAACGCAATAAAGATAATAGGTCGCGGAATAATAGTCCCAGACCCATTCCCAGACATTGCCGGTCATGTCATACAGGCCCAGTTCATTGGGAAGCTTTTCTCCTACAGGATGAGTCTTGTCTCCTGAATTGGTCGCGTACCAGACATAATCATCAATCACGGAAATATTGGAAGCCCCGGCGTAGATATTGCCGTGGCCATTGTTCACGCCCGAGCTTAACAGCTGACCGCCCCGGGCGGCATATTCCCATTCGGCTTCCGTGGGCAGGCGGTATCCGTTGTTCGAAAAGTTGCATTGAACATTGGTGTAATCTATGGTATAGCATTTCTGCAGACCCTGCTTTTCACTCAGCCAGTTACAGTAATTGACCGCGTCATACCAGGTGACATAGATCACAGGCCGGTTGCCGCGGCCCCAGCCTTCATCCGCTTTGCTGGCTCTTCCCGTGTCCTGCGTGAATTTATCAAATTCGTCAAATGTGACCTCGTATTTGCCAATATAGAAATCGCTCACTGTTATATCATGGCAGTTCGTGGCATCGAACGTGATATTGCGGCCCCGTATGCCGGTACTGTTCTGGCTCGTATCTGTCGGATCCTTTACATTATGCGAACCGGCCGGGATAAGGGTTACTCCCAGCCAGTCCCCCATGTTAATGGTCCCGCCGGAGACAAGGATCATGACAGGGGCAATATAAGAAGCCGACGGATTGTCCGGCCCGGCAGGGTTCTGCCAGACAGCAGGATATTCGTGTCTTACGCATCCTGCAAGAACCATTATCATGATCAGGCCGAAGATCAAGACATGTTTATCACGAACAGTAATGGACGCCTCCTTTAATTCAGATCATTTCAGGCTATTATATATTATAAAGCATTTTTAATAAAAATTCAACCTGTCATTACATAAAAAACATGCAACATAAACACTCCCTAAATCTTGACATTCTTTTTCAATAAAATAGATTTAACTCTATAATATATATAGAAAAACAGGAATTTGTTAACAGGAGGATTAAAAATGAAGAAAGTAATGATCATAATGAGCCTGTTTATTTTTTCAGTGACATTATCAGCAGGACCTTTGAGATCTCCACAGGATGAGCGGGAAGGTTATGGCGGCCCCAATTTTGGAGTCATGTTCATTGATGTGGGAAGTATCAATAATTATCTAAAACCAGCCGGATACACGGTTGTGGACTCGACTTTCTCCACCATCGGCGGCGGTGGCTATGGCCTTGTCAACGGCCGTTTGCTTCTGGGAGGATCAGGTTATGCTGTTCTGGCCAATACAACCGAAAGCACTTCTGTGAAAGGAAAAGTATCCGGCGGATACGGTTTTTTTGAAGTAGGGTATGCAGTTTTTAAAATGGACAATTTCAGCCTTTTTCCTGTCCTGGGAATAGGCGGCGGCGGGATGAGTTTTGATCTTGTCCCTCTGGCCAGCAATTCGCTGAGATTTTATGATATTCTGCTTGATCCCAAACGTTCTTCAAAATTATCCTGCGGGAGTTTTGCACTGGAACTGGCTTTACAGAATACCTTTACTCTGACCGTCGTCGAAGAAAAAAACGAGGATAAGATCGAAGCTTTTAAAATGGGGGGCGCTATCAAACTGGGAATGATCTATGATCTGAATAATGACTGGTCAATGGATGAGTTTGAAGTTTCAAGCGCGCCCAAAATACCCAGAGAGAAGTATTTTATAAACTTTACTATCCTTTTTGGGGGCTATGAAAAAGATCTTAAAAAAGAAGAACAGAAATAAACTATTTACAAACTAATCTTAATGATATTTAGAATCATCATTATACTGATTTTGCTTGGTAATACAGCCCGGTCAGAAACTATACAATTTGATTTCAACAGCGCGGCCAACCTGGAATACAATTATCAGTACCTCGAAGTATACCAGGGCAAATTACGCCTTTCGCCCACGGGATTCTGGACAAATACAGCGCTATGGGCTCCGGGGGTCTCTTACTCTATTCAAATTTTACAGAACCATAAAAGTCATTTATTCTTTGCCGGATTCAGCCCTTCTTCTACCTATGGAGTTTATAAAAGCACCAATTATGGAGCCAGCTGGATGCTTGTCTTGACAAACCCTTTTCATAACATGGTGGAAAAGTCCAATGGAACACTGTTCATTGCACCGGGTTTTTCCTTTGGAGGGCATTATCTTTTAAGGAGTACTGATGATGGGGATAGCTGGCAGACAAATTTTAATCCCGGTTCCTATAGTGGTTGTGTTTTTATAGACAATCAGGATGACCTTTATTTCTGGCAAGGGGGGAGGTCCGGAGGAATTGGACCCATTTATCCATTAACACTTGTAAAAAGTACAAATAATGGTTCAAGCTGGTTTACAAATGCTACATTTACAACTAACGAATCAGGACCCAGTTGTATGATCGAGCTGAATAACGGCAATTTTTTATACTCCGGTGCCAATTTGTCGAATCAATATGGTATATTCCTTTCAACAAACAGAGGAAAGAACTGGAAATTTCTTAACACGTCATCAAATTATTACTGTAATAAGATATTTTATGCCAGTGACAATACCACCCTCTATGCTTCCGCGGGTGGTTCAGGACTGGGGCTGTCTGACGATCAGGGATTGACATGGCAGATCATTTCCACACAGGAGTGTAATGGGATCATCGAATCATCTGACGGGCTTTTTTATAGAACCAGCTTTTCTAATGTGTGGAAAAGTTTTGATAAAGGTTATACCTGGCAGAAAACACCCTATCTTTCCAGAAATACAACCAATTATAACCCCCTGAGAGCTATTTTAGA
>JAFGFC010000163.1 GCA_016931325.1 Spirochaetota bacterium
CAAGATATTCCTAAAAGGATATTTGAAGATTCAAACCACTGAAGTCACTGAAAACACTGAAAATGATTTGAATAACAACATATCAAAGAAATAAAACAATTACATTTTATCTGTTTTATCAATATCATTCCGGAATTCTTGTTGTTAATTTAGTTCAGTGATCTCTGTGCCGGTGGTCAGTGGTTTGTTCCCGTTTTTAAAAAATTATTTGACAAATCGATTATATTGTATTAAATTTCCCGTTAACCTTGAGAATTCGGGTAAACCACAGATAAACACGTTATATTGCAGATTATAAGGAATTCTTAAAAATCTGTAATCCTCAATAATAAGATGTTCATCTGTGGTTTTAGTGTCTAAGGAGGCTAAAACAGTAAAATATGATATATTTAGATAAAAATGAGAACCAGTATGGCCCATCCGAGAAATGCCGGGAATTACTGAGCAACGTGACTCTTGAAATGTTTAATTCCTATTCCCGGGGTTATCCCAAGATGATCACAGGGCGTCTGGAAAAAGAGTTTGGTGTCCCGGCTGAGAATATCCTTTTAGGGTACGGAGCAGAAGATATTCTGAAACAGGTCATTTATTTCTTTGTTAAAGAAGGCGAAAAAGTGCTCCTTCCCTTACAATCCTGGTGGTATTACACGGCTATAGCCAAGGAACTGGATGCCCAGAGATTGTATTATAACCTGGTTGAAAACAGGAAATATTTTGATTTCCATATTGATGAACTCCTGGAGGAGATGAAAAAAGAACATCCCAAGATCGTTCTTATTTGCAGCCCCAACAATCCTACCGGGAATTCCATAAAAATGAGACATCTGAAAAAGATCATGAAATTAAGTCAGAAAACAGACAGTGTGGTTGTCCTGGATGAAGCCTACTGGGGTTTTAACAGTTCTAATAATAAAAGTCTCAGGCTGACACAGGATTATGATAATATCCTTATTTTACGCACGTTTTCAAAACTTTATGCCCTGGCCGGCGTCAGGATCGGATTTGCCTTTATCGGCAAAGGACTTCAAAACCTGGCTCAGTTCAATAAAAGATATCTGGGTTATAACAGGATCTCGGAAGAGCTCACCTTTGCGGCTCTGGATTCCAAGCCCTATTATAAACATATCGCCCGGTTGATCGAAAAGGATAAAAAGCGATATTACCATGAAATGGAAAAACTGGGTATAAAAGTATTCCGTTCAGAAGGCAATTTCATCCTCCTCAAAGTGCCTCCCCAGTATATGAAACCGTTGAAATATGAATTTGAGAAAGAAGGTGTTGTTGTTAAATTTTATAACGAAGAGATCTTTAAAAATTATATACGTATCTCAGTGGGTACCACTGACCAGAATGATGTGGTGATCGATATCTTTAAAGATGTCATCAATAAGGTCAATCAGGGGATCGAGGTCGAATGGACGGACTGATCCTGGCAGCCGGGATGGCCACACGTCTCAAACCTCTAACTGATGATACTCCTAAATCTCTTTTGCCTGTGGCAGGTAAACCTATCCTTCAATATATTATTGATAATTTGATTTCTCATAATATACCCAGAATCGTCATGGTAACAGGATTTCTGGAAGAAAAGATAAAGGATTTCCTTAAAACAACCTATTCACAAACCGAATTCGTTTTTATCACCAATAAAGATTATTCTACGACCAATAATGCTTATTCTCTTCTTTTAGCCGGAGAAGAAATGAAAAATGATTTTATCCTTCTGGACAGTGATATCCTCTTTAACAGGGATATCATTTCTCTTATTTTACAGGATAGGGAAAAGATCATGCTGGCGGTCAAAAGGCATCACCTGGCCGCTGAAGAGATCAAAGTGATCATGGAAGAGGACCACCGGATCAAAAAGATAGGAAAAGAGGTCCCGGTTTCGTCAGCCTTTGGTGAGTCCGTTGGCATTGAATATTTTCCCAAAGAATATGTGCCGGCCCTTTTTCAGACCCTTCAAAAAAGGATCATTAAAGAGAACCATATTAATGAGTTCTATGAAGCCAGCTTTCAGGAGATGATCGACAGCGGTTTTCATTATTACGGTGTGGATATCGGTGAACTGGAAGCGATCGAGATCGATTTTAAAGAAGACCTGGAAAAGGCAGGAAAGATCGTAAGGAGATTTTCTTCTGAATGAAAAAGCTATTGGAAATTTATAAAAAGAGTTTAAAGCCCCTTATTATAGAAGAGCTGGCGGATGTCTATGTGTTCAGGGTTCTTGGTTTTATGATCGCTTATCCCTTGAGAAAGACAAGGATCTCGCCGAACTATATAACCATTCTGTCAGGCCTTACGGGGATCATGACCGGTCTCTTTTATGCCAGAGGAGATTACAGCGGTCTGGTCCTGGGTACACTCTTTCTCATCATTACCAATGTTTTTGATTGCGCTGATGGTCAGCTGGCGCGTTTAACCCAGAGAACATCCAGGATGGGTAAAACACTGGATGGTTTTGTCGATTTTATCACTTATCACGCTGTCTTTTTAGGTATCGCTTATCACCTTTATATAAGATACTGGTTTCCCTGGACGATCTTTATTTATGCCTTTATCTCCATATGGGTGATGTTCCTCCATATTTTCTATTTTGATCATTTTAAGAATGAATATATCTCTTATTGCCTTCCGGATTACAATGAGAAGAGCGAGGACGTAGAAAAATTAAAGCAGAGATTCAAGAAAAAGAAAGAAGAAGGCTTTATACCCGGCACACTGGCGTTTTTCTATCTTGGTTTTTATACTATTCAATATTTTGTGACCCAGTTCGCCTATCCGTCTGATTACAGGGGATATACCACCGAATACGGAGAAAAGAAAAAACCCACAGCCAAAGCGATTAGAAAATATGATAAAGAAATGCGAAGATTTGTCCGCCTGTGGACCTTTTTTGGGGCCACATCACATCTCACTGTTATCAAACTGTTAGCCCTTTTTAATCTCCCGCAGTATATCTTGCATATCAATTCGATTTTCTATACACTGGCTTTGATCGTACTTGTTATTTATCAGAGAAGAAGCCTTGTCAGGATAAAAAAGATCATTTCAGCTCGTTAAACCAGACGATATCCTCGATCTTCTTCCTCCTTTTAATTGGAGTTCTGCTCTTTTTATAATATCCCAGTGTTAAAAGGCCTATCAGCTTGTATTGCTTTGGGACCTTTAAGAATTCTTCTGTGGCTTTCACGTCAAAAAAGCCGATCCAGCAGGTTCCTAATCCCATATCGGTGGCCTGGAGGCACAGGTTCTGAGCCGCGCTGCCAATATCCAGAAGATAATAATCGATCTTTTTCAGAACAGGGCCGATCAGTTTAATGTGAAGATCACTTTTAGATAACAGGACAATAATAACAGGGGCGGAATTGGCCCAGTGGGTATGAAAATAGATCCCCTTAAAAGCGATCTTTTTCAGTTGAGAAAGAAGTGGTTCTTCATCGATTACCATATATCGCCAGGGTTGAGTGTTCTGCGCGGAAGGAGCCATATGCGCGGCCTGGATGCATTTCATGATCAATGTCCTGGGTACTTTTTTAGGAAGATATCTTCTGACACTGTATCGCTTTTTAGAGAGATTGAGGAAATCTTTCATGGACAACTCCTTTGCTTTCAGCAAAAATACTTTATTGTAATAAAAAGTCTATTATATTTTCGATTGAAATCGGAAAAAACTGTATTATATTTAACTACTGCGTTATACGTTTATGAAAAGATAACTTGAGATGAAATATATGGTATGAGTGTAAGATGATAAAAAAAGAGATAATAACCAGGCTGAAAGAGCATATTATTGTTCCGGTAATCAGGCTGGCTCAGGCTTCTCAAGCCCTGAGGGTTGTGGAGGTTTTACACAAAGCAGGATACAGGGTATTTGAGATTACCTTAACCATGCAGGGAGCGGTTTCTTTAATAAAAAAATTGAAAAAAGAATACAGGGAAAGTCTCATAGGTGCCGGTACTGTATTATCAAGCGATGATGCCATGCTTTCCATAGATTCAGGCAGTGATTTTATTGTTTCTCCTGCTTTTATTGAAGACGTTGTTGATTATTGTCAATCTAAAAAGGTCACCATCATATCCGGCGCTGTCACACCCACAGAGATATTAAAGGCCTTTCATCATGGCTCTGATATGATAAAGATCTTCCCGGCATCCCTTATGGGCGGACCCAAATATATCAGATCAATAAAAAATATTTACCCCAACATCGATCTTATGCCCACCGGTGGTGTTGATGAGAATACCGCTTTAGATTATCTCAAATCCGGCGCCACATTGCTGGGTGTGGGAAGCGATATGGTAAATCAAGACCTGGTTCATGAAAAGAAATTTGCAGAGATAGAAAAACGCGCCGGGACTTTGTTAGAAAAAATAAAGAACTATAAACTAAAAACTTTCCAGGCTTTCGGAGCCTGAAGGCTCCTCTACTACCAGGCGCGGCTACAACTTTTCGAGCTTTCGTACCAGGCTCGGCTAAAGGGGGTTCTTTTATGATCGATGTGGTAACACTGGGTGAGGCCATGATCCGGCTTTCTCCACCTGATTTCAAACGACTTGAACAGGCTGATCACTTTCATGCCTTTGTGGGGGGAGGAGAATTGAATGTGGCTGTGGCCTTGTCCCGATTGGGTTTGGGGTCAAGGTGGGTAAGTAAACTTCCTGAAAATCCTCTGGGGAAAATGATCAGGAACAAAGCCAGGGAACAGGGTGTGGATACAGATTATATCCTGTGGGAAGACAAGGGAAGAGCCGGGATCTATTTTATGGAATACGGGGCCAGCCCCAGACCCAGTGTTGTATTGTATGACAGGGCCGGTTCATCAGCCAGCCAGATGAAAAAAGGGGAATTTCAATGGGAAAAGATATTCAGGGGGGCCAGATGGTTCCATGTTAGCGGAATCACAGCGGCTCTTTCAAAATCATGCGCTGAACTTACCCTTGAGGCTTTAAAAATGGCCAGGGGATGTGGCCTGATCACCAGCTATGATCTGAATTATCGCAGTAAATTATGGAGTGAAGACACAGCGCAAAAGACACAGGAGCCCCTGATGGAGTATGTGGATGTTCTTATTTCCACTGAAGAGGATACGCAGAGGGTTTTTAAGATAAAAGGCGGGGGCACAAAGGTTGATAAAGAGAATTACAGGATCGTGGCAAAAAAACTGATGGACAGATTCCATTTCAAGATCGTCTGTATCACCCTGCGTGAGAACATGACAGTCTGGAAGAATAACTGGAATGCCCTGGTTTATGATGGAAAAAGATATTACACGGATAAACAATACAGAATAGAGATCGTGGACCGCATCGGCGGCGGGGATTCATTCAGCGCCGGGTTTATATATGGTTATTTATCAACAGACGGGGATATTCAATACGCGGTTAAATTCGGAAATGCTCTGGCCGCCCTCGCTCACTCGATTCCGGGGGATTTTAATCTCAGTACAAAAGAAGATGTGGAAAGGCTTTTAAAGGGCGAAGGTTTGAGGATCAAAAGATAGAATCCAAAATCTTCTTGACTTTTATATACAAACCTCTATTCTTGATAGCAAATAAAGGCAAAGTGAATGAATTTTATATCGTATTTAAAAAAGGATCTCATCTGCCTTTTCAATGGTATTGACAAGAAGAAAGAGGCGATCAACAAATTGATAGACATGACTGCTCAAAAGGAAAAGATAGATGATGTCAAAGGATTAAGGGCAAGCCTGTTTTATCGCGAAAAACTGATGAGCACGGGGATAGGGCTGGGTATTGCCATCCCGCATGTCAGGTTTAAGGGGGTAAAAGAACCGGTCATCGCTATAGGGATTCAGCCTCGGGGGATCAATGATTACAAATCCCTGGATGACAAGGTCATCAAGATCGTGATCCTGATCATTGTGGGTCAGAATCATCATAAAGAGCATATTAAGATACTGGCCCAGATCGTCAGCAAATTAAAAGAGGATAATAATATTGACAGGCTAAGCCATGCTGAAAGCCCTGACGATATTTTTAATATTCTAACCCGTAAAAAATAGATGGATTTTTTTCATTATGTAATTGATAAGATTTCTCTTCTTGATCTTAATATTCTGATCCTGATGGGAGTGACTCTTTTTGGGGGTACCATAGGGGGCCGATTATTCCAGAAGATAAAGATACCCCAGGTCGTGGGTTATATTATTATCGGGATCATTATCGGCGGTTCGGGCTTGAATGTTGTGGACGACAAGATCATCCGCATGCTGGAACCGTTCAATTATCTTTCCCTGGGGATAATCGGTTTTATGATCGGGGGAGAGTTGAAACGGTCTGTTCTGAAACGATACGGGAAGCAATTCTTTTATATCCTGATCTTTGAAGGCATGATGGCTTTTTTCCTGGTCATGATATTAACCGGTATTGTAGCCTTTCTGATAACAAAGGATATGAATCTATCCGTTAGTCTGGCCGTTCTTCTCGGAGCGATCGCTTCAGCCACAGCCCCGGCCGCCACAACAGACGTTTTCTGGGAATATAAATCACGCGGTCCTCTGACAACAACGGTCCTGGGTATTGTGGCGCTGGATGACGCTTTATCCCTTGTTCTTTTTGCCTTTGCTTCCACAATCGCTTCAACGCTTATCAGCAAGGTCCATATCGACACCTGGCATTCTCTGATCGCCCCTTTCTATGAAATTGGCGGTTCTCTTTTAATAGGTGGAGGTCTGGGCTATGTCCTCAGCAGGATCTTGAAACAATACAGTGAGGAAGACCGTATCCTTGTTTTTTCCATCGGGACGATCCTCATGGTCATCGGCCTTTCTCTGACATTGAATATGGATATGCTTCTGGCTGCCATGGCCATGGGTGTGGTCATGACTAACGTCTCGCCCTATAAAAGCAAGCTCGTATTCAATATTGTTGAACGGTTCACCCCTCCTATTTATGTTCTGTTCTTTGTGCTGGTCGGATCAAAATTAAAGATCAATAATATTACATTTTTTGTCGGTATTTTAACCCTGGCTTATTTTCTGGGACGCACAGGGGGCAAGATCATGGGTGCCAGATGGGGGGCCATTCTGTCCCATGCCACAGATAATATAAAAAAGTACCTTCCTTACTGTCTTTTCAGTCAGGCTGGAGTGGCCATCGGGCTGGCGATCCTGGTCAGCCAGCGGTTTCCGGAACAAATAGGGAACACGATCATCTTCATTATCATGACCTCTACTTTTGTCGTTCAATTGATCGGCCCTCTATTTGTTAAAATGGCTATTTTTAAATCCCATGAAGATGGACTTAATATTACCGAGGAAGATCTTATCAGGAATAGCCTTGTCAAGGACCTGATGGAAAAGAAAATCCCGCCTATTCTTGAAACCATGCCTATAACCAAGATCCTGTCAATTTTCAGCGAGCATGATTTCCTCTATTATCCTGTAATGAACAATAAAAAGAAATTAGAAGGTGTCATTACGATCGATAACCTTAAGAATATGTTCATCACCTCGGAATTGAACTATTTCATGCTGGCGCATGATATCATGGAACCTGTTATCAAGGTGGTATTACCACAGACACCGCTATCAGAGGCACTGGATATTTTTAAGAGATATAACCTGGAATATTTGCCCATTGTGGACCAGCATTCCCGCGTACTGGGTCTTCTTGAATCCAAGAACATCAAACATTACATCAACCGGAAGATGCTTGAGACAGAACAAAAAGCAGAAAAACTTCATCAGAATCAAAAAATATAAAACATTCCCATCTGGATTTTGTTTCATATTGAGAAAACGACCATCATAAAAAAGGAGCATTATCCATGAGAACAATTATCCATTTATTAAACTGGTTCTTCGGGATCTTTTTTGTGATCTTTGCCTTTTTTAACGCTTTTACAGGGAATCTCCTCCCCGCTATTCCCCTATTCGGGATCGCGTTATTGTTGATGCCATCGGCCAGAAAATTCATTCATAAAAAGACCGGACGATCATTACATGTCTTGCTACGCGGCCTCTCTATATTTATTTTATTATTGATCTTTCTTTTCCTGATATTTATAGGTATGGGTATGAAAAAATCCATCTATCGATCAGAATCTATAAAAAATAAATTATATAAAATATATGATACAAAAATGATCAAATGGCCTGTCCCCTATGAAACCCGATATATTGACACGGAATACGGCAAAGTTCATGTTATTATCAGCGGACCAGAAAAAGCGCCGGCTGTCGTTCTGTTCCATGCTTCGGCCCTTACCGCCTGGTCCTGGATACATAATATAAAAAACCTGGCTTCAAGATACAGAACCTATGCTATTGATACTCTCGGGGATGCGAATAAAAGTCAGTTGATGAATGGCGGAAAATATCCTATGGACAGAAAAGGGATCAGCACACTTTACACGCAGGTCTTTAATAAACTCGGGATCAAGAAGGCTAAAATTATCGGGGCTTCCTACGGCGGTTATATTGGAATGAGCCTGGCTTTGAATGCCCCCGGGCGTGTAAAAAAACTGGTCCTTGTAGGACCTATGGGCCTTTCCCCTGAAACAGAAAAGACAGCGATAAAGATCATGCTGATAACACTTTTCCCTATAAAACCCCTGCAGGAATTGATGTGCTTCTGGTCTTTGGGTGATGATCCTAAAATAGTGGCCGAAACAGGCCTGTGGTTCCGGGAGATCATAAAGGGTGTGACACCAAAGTTATGCCCGCCTTTGACCATTGAAGAAGAACAACTGAAAAACATCAGATCTCCTGTACTCGTGATCCTCGGTAAGAATGATAATCTGGTCGGCGATCCGATAATAGCGAGACAGCGGGCTCATCATATTCCAGATGTAAGAATAGAGGTTTTAAATACCTCTCATGCCATTTTTCTTGAAAAGCCGGAAAAGTTCAATAGATTGACAGGGAAGTTTTTAAAATAAAGCCGGGATATTTAAATATTATATTATTGCTCTTCAGCTTTTTTACCGGGATCATCTGGCGGGTCGAAATTGAGATCCGGGGATGGGAAGGGCTTTTGTGGTTGCG
>JAFGFC010000164.1 GCA_016931325.1 Spirochaetota bacterium
ATCCATGGCAGATTTGATCCGACACACATCCTGTTGTTGATCAAATCTCCGCCATCCATGGCAGATTTGATCCGACACACATCCTGTGTGTCGTAGTACCTGGTACGGAGTACGCATAAAGGTTGACTTTCTCCTTTCTTCCTGATAAACTATACAACAGGTGACATCCAGTGAGATTGGATAGAAAAATTATTATCTTTGGTTTTTTTCTGTCTTTTGGACTTTTCTCCGCTGATCTTTCTGCCGAGTTCGCTAAATGCCGTATCCTGAAGAAGCAGATCCTTGATGTCAAACGTCAGAAAGAGCTTGACCGGGTGGAAAAATTACAGGCCCGGGTTCTTTCCGGTCAATACAAAAACAAGCTGGCCACGGTCTATAATTATCTATGGGCTAAAACCAGGCAGGGTTACAACATAGAGGCGGAAGAAGGGGATGTTGTGATTGCCCGCCTCAATCAGGCAGGGAAGGATCTGCAGGGGAATGTCGCTTTTTATCACCGCAGCGATAAACTTATACTTTTATTCCTCGTGTTTTTCTCTATCGTCATCCTGATCGCCAGGGGTAAGGGGGTCCGATCCGTGATCTCGCTGATTCTTGTTTACGGGTCGATCATCTTTGTTTTCCTGCCTCTCTTGCAGAAAGGCTACTCACCGGTTATGCTGGCGGCCCTGGTGGCTTTTTTTTCCACGCTCATGACTTTTATTCTGATCCTGAAAAACAGGATAAAGGTTCTGGCCGCCACGATCGGCAGCCTGGCCGGGCTTTTCACCGCTATTATCATCTCTCTGATCGCCTTTTCCATGGCTAATATAACCGGGTTTACCACAACCGAGGGAAGGGCGCTGGTCATGTTTGCTGAAAATCTGGATAATTTTAATTTATATAATTTGAAAGGGATCTTTATTGCCGGGATCGTCATCACCTGTATGGGATCGGTTATGGACATCGCTTCGGGCGTGGCGTCCTCTCTTTTGGAGCTCCACAGGACTGATCCCGGCCTGGGATTCGGGAAACTTTTCCGGCATGGCCTGAGTGTCGGAAAGGATGTCACAGGGACAATGGTGAATACCCTTATTTTTGTGAGCATGACCAACCTGGTGGTGTATTTCATGGTCTTCAGGATAATGAAGACCCCGTTCTTGCGCTTCTCCGGTTTTAAATTTATCATTATTCTTATGCTCTACGGGCTGATCAGCAGTATCAGCCTGGTGCTCACCGTTCCGTTGACCGTGCTGACCGGCGCGGCGATCTTGAAAATAAGATCGTTTAAATATCTGAAAATGAGCGTTATCGCTGTCACTTTCCTTGTTTCATTCACAATGGCTCATCATGTGCTGGCCTGGATCGAGCCTCCGGATATTGAATTTTATCTCCACCCTCTGACCAGGATCTATCATAACAGGGATAAGGATGAATACGCGCTGGCCAATGTGATCCGGGGCAAAACGCAGGATAAGACCGGCATCAGTGTAAAAATTTCAGGAGGCACGTTCAAGGGCAGGACCATTCAAACCCGTTATTCAGGCGGAAAAGATGGTTCGATCAAACCCGGCAGCCGGGTGTTATTATGGCTGGAGAGATCAGAACGCGAGATCAAAAGTTCTTTGATCATTGATCAGTATAAATTTTATATTATCTATTATCTGATCGGTCTTTTTATCCTTCTTCTATGCCTGGTCAACGGAAAGACCGGGATCAAGGTGAGCGTTTCTCTTATCCTGGCGGTTTACGCTATCCTTTCAATATATACCTATTGTATTGTTAAAGGAGTGCCTGTCTTTATCAGCACTATAATCGTTGCATCTGTCACCCTGTGCGGTATTGTGCTGGCTGTTTCGAAAAATAAGAGCATGTTCAAGATCACGTTCTTAAGCAGTCTCATTGGCGTGATCCTCACTTTTATTTTTGCTCTGATCATCGGTAAAGCGCTTCACATCAATGGCCTCAGTATGGAGAGTTTTCAATTGCTGAATTATTATAATGCGCATTACAACCAGGGCGCCATTAAGAACATCTATGCTGTTGTTTATTCTATTGTAGTGCTGGGAGCGCTGGGGGCGATCATTGATGTGGCCATCACCATCGGGTCCGCTCTGAACGAGATCAAACTGGTGAAACCGGCTATCCGGTTGAAAGAACTTTTCAGGCACGGTATGGAGATAGGCAAAGACCTGGCCGGGACCATGATCAATACGCTCCTGCTGGCTTATACCGGGTTGAACCTGGCTCTGATCCTGATGTGGAGCGTCACGTCCACAGAGTGGCTGCAATTTTTTAATTTAGAGTTCATCAGTGTGGAGATAACCAAGGCTCTGGCCGGTTCGCTGGGATTTTTGCTTATTATCCCGGTGACCTCCTTTATCGGAGGCCTTGTCCTGATTAAAAAGAATTCCTGACGCGCTGAATGATGGATATATTTGCACAGGAGGCAAAAGACAAAAATGAAAGCATTAATCGTTTACGATTCCTTCTTTGGCAACACAGAGAAAATCGCCCTGGGGATCAGCAAGGCTTTAGGGCCAAAAGTCAAAGCTAAAGCGCTCAAAGTCGGGAACGTAAAGATGGAACAATTGATCGGCCTGGACCTGTTGATCGTTGGTTCCCCCACGCGGGCTTTCAGACCGACAAAGGCGATCACTGATCTTTTAAAGAGCCTGCCCTCGAACGGACTGAAGGGTGTCAAAGTGGCAGCCTTTGATACACGCATCTCGCCGGATAAGATCAAGTCGCGTCTTTTAACTAGATTGGTCAAATGGTTGGGCTATGCGGCTGAACCCATAGACAGCAGGCTCAGGAAAAAAGGGGGAAGCCCTGTCCTGCCACCGGAAGGATTTTTTGTGGATGATTCTAAAGGTCCGCTGACCAAAGGTGAACTGGAAAGAGCGGCCGGATGGGCCAGGCAATGCATATAACGATGCAAAGAAAATCCGGGACTGTAAAATTTTTCAAGGAGGTTATAAGATATGACCAAAAAGAATTATTTCCTTTTTGTTCTGCTTCTATCGTCCCTGTTCTTGTTTTTATCTGAACCTTTCGTGATCGCTAAAAAAAGCGGCAAAGGGCAGAAGATGAAAAGGTCGATCGGTCCTGCAAAAGTGCAGAAGGGGGTCAAATTCATTTTTAGAACAGACAAGAACGCTTCAAAAGTTTATCTGGCCGGTGATTTTAATGATTGGGCCAAAAATGATGGCGGCAAAGTGACAGATGATACGTTTCTCATGACAAAGGTGAGAGCCGGCCTGTTTGAAAAAGTTGAACAACTGTCAGCCGGGCAACATGCTTACAAGTTCGTGGTTGAAGGTGAATGGCAGGCTGATCCGGCTGTAAAGGCAACGGATAAAGACGGGAATTCATTGATATTTATCGCTGAAAATGGTGATGTATGCGCTTATCCGGATCCCTTGACGCTTGCGCCTAAAAAATTGAAAAACGGGATACAGTTCTCCTTTTTTGCGGTTGACGCCTCAAAAGTCTATCTGGCCGGGTCATTCAATAACTGGGCTAATAATGATAACGGTAATGTTACAGGAAAAGAGTATGAAATGAAAAAGAAGAAAGACGGGATCTGGGTGAAAACCATTAAATTGTCTCCGGGAGAATATAAATTCAAGTATGTCATAGGGGGTAGCCCTGAAGGATGGCGATCTGATCCTGCCAGTCAGGAGCTGGACCAGGATGGCAATTCTATCCTTGTCATCACCACTGACGGACAGGTCAAGATCAAATAAGGGATCATGTTACCGGAGGATAAAATGAAAAAAGCGATCGTTTGGATCTTTTGTATCCTTATGGGTATGATATTTTTCATTTATTGCGGGAATAAGGAAAATATCTCCCATGAAGAAAAAGAGAGAGTAATGAAGGCGGCTGCTGTGAGCGCTGAGAAATGGCTGAATCTGGTTGACAAAGCCGATTACAGGACAAGCTGGAATCAGGCCGCCTCTTATTTTAAAAATGCTGTTGCCATGGAAAAATGGGAGCAGGCCATGAATGCCGTGAGGAAACCTCTGGGCAGACTATTAAACCGGGCTGTCACTTCCAAAAAGTATTATACAACTTTGCCGGGAGCGCCTGACGGCGAATATGTGGTCTTTCAGTTCAGAACTTCATTTGAAAATAAAAAAAGTTGTATTGAAACAGTGACCCCCATGCTGGATAAAGATAATGAGTGGAGAGTGTCGGGGTACTATATTAAATAAAAACAGCTCCGGGTGAGGACACCAAACCGTTATAATAATAGATGATCACCGGGACTTTTTCTGTTTTAAGAGCCATTTATAAAATTTTGGATTCCTGTAGGTCTGGGACCAGGCGTCATGGCCGGCATAAGGGTAGACGGTAAAATGGACCCTGCCCTTGTACTTTTTTAAAGCATCCACCATCCTGGCGCTGTACTTGATGGGGACCACATCATCCAGCGCGCCATGAAAGACCCACACCGGTATGTCTTTTAATACCTTGACCCTGAAGGGAAAACCGCGCATGGGAGGCGCATCCCCGCTGATGGGGATGATGGCCGCAAACAGCTCCGGGTGGCGGACACCCAGATACCAGGCGCCTGTTCCGCCCATGCTCAATCCTGTTACAGAGATCCGGGCGTTGTCGACCCGGAATTTGTTCGAGATCTCCTGGATAAGATTGTATAACTCGTCAATAAGGCCCACCCAGTTGATGAAACGCGGGCATAAGGGAGACACCACAATAAAAGGGAATTCTTTGCCTTCTTCTATCAATTTAGGCAAGCCGTTATGTGTGATCTTTTTTAAATTGTCTCCTCTCTCTTCCGAGCCATGAAGGAATATAATAAGAGGCCATCTCTTTTTTGGTTTCTTTTCATACGCTCCGGGAAGATAGAGAAGATATCTCAGGTGTATGGATTTTTTTATCAGTTTTGTAAGGGATAATTTTTTATGTTTCATAATTTTGAAGAAGAATATATTTGCCGGAATGTCAAAAAGCAAGAAGAATTTTCAATTTTTAATGGGGATACAAAATTTGTCAGTATCAACTTGACATAATATTTTTTATTATTATTTTATAATCAATCTGAAATTAAGGATTAATTATGTCTAGTATACCTTGCTATCACTTTGCCCTTGCCTGGTCAGAGTATAAAGAAACACCTTTTATCAAATGGCTCAAGAGAGAATGCAAGGCAAGAAAAATGAAATTCTACTGGTGCCATGACGGGAATGTAAAAAAAACCATCAGGAAAATTGAGAACAGGGAAATGAAGATATTATTCCTTCTGGATATGAATGCCACCTATAATATTCCCAATGATCCTTATGCCCGTCTCTGTTATGCTGTTTTTGATAACGACGGTACTGTGTTGAATGACCCGGATGATGCCAAAGAAGCCGTGGATAAATCGATCACCCATTATGATTTTGTTAAAGCCGGTATCCCCACACCCTATACCGTTATCATCAGGAACTGGCAACCCGATAAAGTGAAACTGACAAAAAAGGAAAAAAAGCAGTTAAAATCGCCGTTTGTAATAAAACCGGCTACCGGTTTTGGCCGGTTCGGTGTCATAACAGACGCTGTATGGAATATAAAAAAAATAGCCAGGGCCAGGGCTTTTAACCGCGGAGATAATTTTCTGCTTCAGGAGAAGATCAATCCAATAATGTTTAATGGTAATGTGGCCTGGTTCAGGGTGTACTACCTTTATGGAGAAATCATTCCAAACTGGTGGCATCCCAATACAGGAGTATACCGGCATGTTACCATGGAGGAGATAAACCAGTACAGGATCTCTCCTATTCTGAATATTACCCGCAAAATAGCGGATGTTACTTATATGGAATGGTTTTCTACCGAGATAGCCTTTTATGGCCGGGGTAAGGGAATAAAACCGGTAGTGGTGGATTACGTTAATGACCAGTGTGATGTGGATGTGCAATCAAATGTCAGTTATGCGCCCCCGGCTGAGGTAGTGGAACATATTGCCCAGAGAATGGTGGAATGCGCCTGGAAGATACAGAATAATATTAAACTTCAGCAAGGCTGTCAGGTCTGGCTGGCTTGACATTTCATAATAAATTAGCTGATGGCCTTCAGTACTTGCTTTTATTTTCCGGATCAAATAAATATCGAAATTTGGGCCAAGGGTGTAAACAAGTCCATCTGCCATAAATAAAAGGGATTGATCATGAAAGGAATATGGGAAGAGCCATGTACGGTCAGATCATTTGATGTGGATTACAGCCGGAAATTGAAACTGAACGCCCTCTTCAATTACTTTCAACAGATCGCTCATAATCATGCCGAGCATCTGGGCTGGGGATATGAGGCTCTGCAAAAAAAGGGGTTCTTCTGGATCCTTTCCAGGATAAAGATCAATGTGATAAAATATCCCCTGTGGATGGAAGATATTTTTATCCAGACCTGGCCCAAGGGGGTGGAAAAGCTGTTTGCCATGAGAGATTTTCTGATCCTGGACAAGGATAAAAATCCCATGGTGGAGGCCACGTCAGCCTGGATCCTTTATGATATGAAAGCGTCCCGGCCTGCCCGGGTGGACAAGTTCTTCAAAGACCCCGATCTTTTTATTAACAAGCATGCGGTTAAAGAGATCCCGGACAAGCTCGAGGCTTCTGATAGATTCCAGACCGTGCTTGAAAAACATGTCAGGTACAGTGATATTGACGTGAATGATCATGTGAACAATACCCGGTACCTGGAATGGATCCAGGACAGTTTTGAAAAAATCGAATATGAGAAGCAGAGTATCAAAAGTTTACAGGTTAATTTTTTAAAAGAAGTCCGGTATGGGGAAACCATACTTGTTAAAAGATCGGGGAGTAAGAATAATGCCTTCATACAAATGGAAAACATAGAAGATGCTTCGGTGATTCTTCAGTCATTGTTGAAATGGGATTAGATTATAAAGTGAAAATTATTTGACATTTCATTTTTCTTATTGTAAACTGAAGATGATAACTACAGAATCAGGGAGGGGGCTTATGCAAAAAGAAAAAAAGATGTCACTTCTTTATTATTCACAGTGTTTCATATAATAAAGAGGTGAACAGGTTGAATATCTTCAAAAGAATCATTCAAAGGATCAAAGATCACTTTGTAAAACCCACAATGAAAAAGGTCATGACCAAAAAGATCCGCCTTCACAATTTAGAGATCATCCTGGGCCACCCGGAGATACTGGAGAAAGCCGGGGCCCACCATCTGAAGCCGCACGAGCTGGACGATTATATCGCTAAACACTATCTCCGGAAAAGAGTTTAACACTCAGGATCTTTCCTTGACATGGCAATACTTTTTTGCTAATTTAGGACTTTCCGAATACTGATTTTTCATGGAATATCAATTTATATTTTAATACGATATCATGCGATTATGGAGCATCCATCCAAAGTATTTAGACACCAGGGGCCTTGTGGCTGCCTGGCGAGAAGGCCTGCTTGCCTTTAAAGTGTTAAAAGGACATACAAGGGCTTATCAAAATCATCCGCAACTTGAGCGGTTCAAAAGAACCAATGATCCCCTTCTTTATTTAAATACCTATCTTATTGTTATCTATCAGGAATCCGTGGAAAGAGGCTATCATTTTAATAAAAATAAACTGGGGGAACAATTAACGAATAAAAAAATAAATATTAAAAAAGGACAGATCTTGTTTGAATTCCGCCATTTGATGAAAAAAGTGTTCAAAAGAGACCCAACAAGATATCGTCACCTGAAGAATATAAAAAAGATCCAGCCCCATCCTCTGTTTCAGGTCATACCCGGAAAGAAAGAGTCCTGGGAGAAGGGATCTGATGGCTAATTTTATCAGAGTATAAAAGCAAAGATTTGTTCATTTCGGATCTCTAAAAAGGACTCTGCAATACTGTCTTGCTCCGTGTCTCTATGGTTTTCCCGCGTTTTTGACCTGAAAAACATTATTTTTTTGAAAAAAAACAATGTTTTTTTGAAAAATTACGTTATATTATTATTAAGGTTGATTGGTACCAGTTCAAATGTCACTTGACAGCAAAAGGGTGAGGAATGTTTTTGCATTTTTCAAAATTATTTGATAAATGCATGAATATTTATAACCCTGAATAAAGGGAGGACTGTATTTTAGAAAAAATTATTAAATATTGCAAAGGTTTGCATCTTGATATTAAAAAAAGGGTTTATATTGTTTAAAAGCGTAAAAACAGGTATTGTGGTTCTTGTTTATATTTTACTGACCGGGCCTATCTTTTCTGCCACCTACTATGTGAAAACGAATGGAAGTAACACCAATACAGGGACTGCCTGGACACAGGCCTGGCAGACCATTCAGCATGCCGCTGACATCATGACCACCGGGGATATCGCTTATGTGTCAAATGGCCTTTATTCCGAAGAGGTGAATGTCACCAATAAAGATTCCCTTTCCTTTATCGGTTTTGGAAACAGCGTGCAATTATCAGGCGTCCTGGAAACGAATTTCGGTTTTAAAGTTAACAATAGCCGGAATATTAAAATAGAGAATTTTGATATCTTTTTTAATAACAAGGCCATGATCTTTCTTTCCAATTCTCACCACTGCCTGGTCACAAACAATCAGGTGCATGAGAATAATCTGGCCTTTGACTTTGGCTGCGGGATCAAGCTGATCGACAGCCATGCCAACAAGATCGCCGGCAACGTGGTCTCTCTCATAGAAGCGCCGATCAATACCGGGAACTGTTACGGGATCTATCTTTATCATTCCCATACCAATACGGTGATCAGCAATGAGGTAAAGGAATCAGGAAGCGGCGCCCTGGTAGGCGGTGTGGATATCTGGTGTCACGGGATCTATATGCTGAACAGCCGCGCGAATCTCATCCGCTACAATTATATCCATGACATGGACCATTACGGGATCCATGTGCAGGCGGACAATACCAGGGGCGTTCCTTACACGTATTTAAATAATATGATCATTGATAATACGATCTACGGGATCGATCAGGCCATCCTGACCCATACAACATGGCCGCAGAGCATTAACGACAGTCTGACCGGGCTTGTGATCGGGAGAAATAAGATCGAGAACTGCGCCATCGGTATTTTATGGGATAGTTTTTCCACAGCTTCTGCCGGCTTGGGCGGGTGGTTGTACAAGAACAGTATTGCCACGAAACAGTCCAATTATAATTATCTGGAAGGCATGCTTCTGATCAATTCGCCCAAGATCAATCTCAATTATAATACGGTGCGCGGCTTTTATTACGGCATCTCCTATTATAACAATGGTTATGCCATCACCAATATTATCATGGGCAGCAATTATAATTTGAACATTCATCAGAAAGGCGGGGCCGGCGCTCAGTCGTTCAGCTATTCCTGCACCCAGGCGAATAAGGTGGGATCAGGCGTTACAGCCGGGCCGGGGAATGTGGGTGGTGATCCGCTTTTCGCCGATCTGTATGATCTCAGGTTGCAGTACAGTTCGCCCTGTATCGGCCTGGCCAAGCCGGCTGCTGATGGCGTGGCCGGTTGTATGGGGAGGTATACTTCTTATCTGAGAGCCAGGGATGAATCAGCCGGCAATACGACAGCTTATACGCTTGTTTTCGTTACCAGCCCCTGTGACGGCTCCATCCCGAGCGATGGCAAGATAGAGGTCGAGTTCCCCTCCACTTTCAGTTTTTCTTCTCCCGGCATAGAAAGCCATAACATGAGCGGTAGCCTGGCTGTTTCCTCTGCCCTGTCCACCATCACATTCACGCGGTCCGGCGGCAGCGCTTTCCCTGCGGGCCGGCCTTTCAGGATCGTTTTCACCAATGTGAACAATCCGGGTTATAATTACGAGAAATATTCCTGCGCCATCACTGTCAAAAGCAATAATGATGTTGTCATTGAACGGGAGGATTCCAATTTCTTCCGGACCATCAATGCTCCTCATATACTCACCGTAACAACGAACCGGACGGTCAGCTATACCAATATGGCCATACAGCATGTGTTCATCATGAGCCTTCAGATGGATGACACGCATGGCCATGATCTGAAGAGCGTTAAATTGGGAGATAACGGCAACATGAGTCCGGGCACAGACCTGGTGAATATAAAATTATGGTATGACACCAATGATAATGACGAGTGGGATATCTTTGATACCTATATCACCAATCTCATATGGAACGGCACGTACTGGTCCAACGGAGATCTGGACCAGGTGAATATCAACCTGGAGTACCCGGGCCAGAATATTTTATTTACCGCTGATTTTGGAAATACAGCTGCGGATAATGATTATATTGAACCCTATATCCCGGCTGACGGGATATACTGCGCCAGCAACCTGGCCGTGCCGACAACAGACCTTTCAAATAAAGGCAGGATCGTGTACCGCAGGCTTTTTGTCCTGATGCAGAGCCTGCCACGGTTCAGGGGTTCAGATATGGCAGTGGGTGATCTGAACAATGACGGATGGCTCGATTTTATCATCCAGGGAAATTTATCCACAGGTGGGGCGAATAAATCAACCTATCGATACTTGAATGACGGGGACGGAACTTTTACAGCCGCGGAGATCAACGGCTCCGGCACGGACCTCGGGGCCATGTGCCTGGGGGATGTGGATAATGACGGCGATCTGGATATGTTCTTTACGGGAGGCCATAATTCCGGTTATTATCCCATTTATCTGTGGTACAATAACGGAAGTGGAGGGTTCGGCGGTACCACCTGGATCGGTAATAATATGACCCACTGTGACCTGGAACTGGGTGATATTAACGGGGACCGGTACCTTGACCTTATAGCTGTTGGCAGCGGTCGACTCGAGATCTATTATAACAGGGGAAACGGTACGTTTTACGGAGCCCGGTCTTTTGGTGTAGGTGTCTCTTCAGCGGGTTGTTCTATCGGTGATATGGACAATGACGGTGACCTTGACCTGGTCGTGGCCGGCAGCGGGCGGCTGGATTATTATGCGAATGTGAACGGCCGGTTTACAACTCCGCAGCCTTTCGGACATGGCCAGAGCTGGGCTACCGTGGCCCTGGGCGATCTGAACAATGACGGCTGGCTGGATGTTGTCTGCACCGGCAGCGTGGCCGCGAATGATATTTATTCCTATGTTAATAACAGGAACGGCACGTTCACGGAACGGCGGTTCGGCCGTGATTATCTTCTTTCATCCTGCGCTCTGGGTGATGTTGACCATGATGGGGATCTTGACCTTTGTGTTGTGGCCAATGGGTTGGCTGATCTGTATTATAATCTGGGGGACGGGAATTTCTCTCAATCTTTTCGTATAAGAAACGGCTCAGGCGAAGACCTTGGCTGGAATCCGCGGTGCACCACGGGGTTTGGTGATTTTAATAATGACGGCGATCTGGACCTGGTCGTGAATATATCCTGGGACCCGGCTTTGATCTATACCAATGTTAACAGCATCATCAATCAGGCGCCTCCCACACCGGTCAATCTGACCTGGCAGAATATTGATTATACTTACCGGTTGAAATGGAACCCTGACCCGGTTGGTGATGATCATACCCATGAGAATACACTGCGTTATAAGGTGGCGATCGGGACCAACGGCAGCGGTATCTACAGGTATCAGTCAGCCATACTGGCCTATCCCAGGGGACAGGGTAATCTCGGGAATGTGGCGGTTGTGACAGCCAATTACTTCCAGACCGATATCCCGATCTACAAGACCCTGTGGTGGAAAATAAAATCCATCGATACCTCTTTTATCTGCTCGGACTATTCCATGGAGAGAGTGATCGTGCCGGTTGGCCGGGGGCCTTTTTTTGTGGCCACCAACGGCAGTGACCTCAATAACGGGACTTTTACTAATCCTTTCCGGACCATACAGCGCGCCGTGGACGTGATGTCCATGGGCCCCACGAACATACTGGTGCCGTTCTGTTATGTGTTCCCGGGTGTGTATAATGAAGAGGTTATTATCCGTTCCAATGACAATGAACTGTGGATGTTGATAACCGCTCTTTCCAATAATGATCCCCCGGTCATAACGGGTAAAGATTCCAACCGGTACGGTATTTTTATCACCAATACCAGCCGCCTGAGAATTAATGGATTTGTAATACATTCCAACCAGAACTGCGGTATAAAGATCATGGGATCAGATGTGACCAATGTCCGCTTTACCCGTATACTCATTAAGGATAACCAGACCAATGTGGCGCTTGACGGGATCACCAGGAATATTGAATTTATCAATAATACCATATGCAAAAGCCGAAGCGGGGACGGTGTTTTGTTCAAGGACGGCGCCGGCGGGGTGATGTTCAACAATATTATCCTGTCAAATCAGTTATACGGGGTGAAGCATAATTCGACCAGGTCCGTGACGCTTAATTATAACGATATTTTTGGCAATAATTCCGGCTCCACCTCGGGCGGTTTTGTATGGGGCAGCCGCAACTGGTTGTATGACCCCATGCTGGAGACGGTATCCGGATATACCATCGCTTCGGTCTATAGCTGGGCTCTGGACAGCGGTACCAACATTTTCCCCATCTCTGACGTGTATCAGGGCAATGGTCCGGATATGGGCTGGAAGGAATCTTCTCTTGTCAGGATTCATAACGGGCCGTTCTATGTGGATGTGACGAACGGCCTGGACCAGTATCCGGGTTCTTTTGAGGCGCCTTTCCAGACCATTCAACGCGCGGCTGAAAGGATTTCGGGCGGCACCAATGTGACGTTCTCCACCTGTTATGTGTATGACGGACGGTACAAGGAAAATGTCTATTTCAATTACAACCTGAATACGAATTACATGGTCTTTCGCGCCTACTATACCAACAGGCCGCCGGTAATGGACGGGACCAATTTGTCAGGCCACGGGATACAGATCAATAATGCCAGCAAGGTAAAGATAGAGAATTTCAGGATAAGGAATTTTGCCGGCAACGGGCTCTATATTATAGGTAATTCTCAGAGCAATATTATTATAAGAAACGTTTCCTGTTCGAATCTCAATCACGGTATCTATATCAATTCCGAGACAGCGGATTATAACACGGTCATGTCCAA
>JAFGFC010000165.1 GCA_016931325.1 Spirochaetota bacterium
GTATATAAGTCTATTTCGTCTTCTCTGTACTTTTTTATGACAATGGCAAACGGCTCATTATTGTTTTTATTGATCAATTTAATTTTAAAATGGTCTCTGTTCCAGATCACCGTCTCTAATGATATTCGGACACCGCTGGATAAACCTGACATCTTTTTAAAGATAGTATTTGTATCAGTACCACAAATAAATTCCCGGTTAAAAAACCAATCCTCAGAATAATCGGAAATATCATAACAGTAAAATGACCACTCTTTACTTTTTTGTCCCATATTGGCTTCTATCATTAATCTGTTCCTGCGTACAGTATATCCAACTTTTTCTGATAATCAACATTTTCATCATATTCTTTCTCATGGACCTTGAAAATAGACCTGATCCTGTTGGGGCTGTAAAAATATTTGGAGTAAATAAGAAAATCCTGTCTTCGCCTTATGAAAGATATGATACGATCTCCTTCTATTCTCAGCTTCCCCATTCTAACCAGTTCAAATAATTCTCTTTTAAAGACATTCAACACATCCTTTTTAAAAAGCCGGCAAAAAAATCTCCTCGAAAAACCTCTCTGAAGGTTGCTGAAAAGGAACTTTCTCATCTCCTCATCAAGACTTCCTCTGACACCGGCAAAGGGAGGCAGATCTTTATAGAGAGGCTTTTTCTTCATCATAATAACATGAGGATGCTGATACCATGCCTGGCCAAAGGCATGGGATTGAGCGCTATATCCTATGCCTAAAAGCGAGGAATTTTCCTTTCTCAGGTCGGTTTCCTGAACATTTTCCGCTCCGGGTGTACGACCGGGATTTTCAGCGCTGATATCCCTGTAAAATCGGCTCAGGATCTCATGGGATCGCTGGATCATGATCTCCCTGTTCTTTTTCTGTTTCAAAGACAATTTTTTACCGGCCCTGCAGAAAGGGGTATGGTCCAGCGGCGTAAAACCGGTCACATGCACCATATCAGCTCCCAGTTCCAGAACCGTTTTCAGATCCGAAAGAAACGATTTCACGGACTGACCTTCCAGGCCCGCGATCAGGTCAATATTGATATAGGGGATACCCAACCGGCGCGCTGTTTTAAAGACTTGAATAAAATCTCTCTTGGTTTGAGGCCGTTTCATCCGCGTTATAACCTTCGGATCAAGACTCTGTACGCCAATGGTAAGTCTGTTCACGCCATGCCGGGCGATCAGGGAGAGGTTTTCACTGTTCAGGTCACGTGGAGTCCCTTCAAATATGATCTGGGCATCCGATCTGATTCGAAAGCTGGAGTATATCTTCTTGAACAGACCATCAAGATCCTTTATTTTTAAAAAGGAAGGGCTGCCTCCCCCAAAATAGACCGACGTAAAGGAAACCGTTTTAAAAATATTCTTGAACACATCGATCTCGTTCTTTAAAAGAGATAAATAATCAGTCGCTACTTTATAACAAGAAGGGATATAGGAATCGCAAAAACAGAATTGGCATTTTTGATGACAGAACGGGATATGAATATAGAGACCCAGCTTACCGGGAGCCTTTTTATCCTTTATCATTTTTACCGTATTTCTCCAGAACGTCTTTATCTGATCAAGGGAAAATTTTTCGCCATAGCTGTAATGCGGGTAAAGGTCATCGTCCGTTAATTTGATGGTCAAGAACCTGTAAAAATTTAATCTTTTAAAGTCAGGTTTTCTTATAGGATCAGGCATCATAAGATGAAAAAGGTTTTATCTCTTTTGAACCGAAATAATATAAATACTCCCGGAATAAACCCGAACACCGGTTCCTGTGAAAACACATCTGGCAAACAGCGGGCCTGTAAAACTTCTGGCTTAGAACGTACAATTTCATGGAATCTGAAATATCACTGGAACTTTTAAACAGTTCTTTCTGAACCTGTTTGGTGACGCATAAGGGAAACCCAATTAAGGAACGGATCCCCTTCAGATTCTTAATGATTTCAGTATAAGAAGGCACCAGTCTTGAAAACGGGATATTGGTTGTCTTGGGTCTGACGGGCAATATAACAAAAGGCATTCTCAGCTCTTCCCGCACATATGTCTCCAGCTCTTTCATGTATTCCAGATTCTGCCGGATAAGATTGGTGTGTATATAGATCCCGGCCTTGGCGCCAAGCGTATTTTTAATCCCCTGGATAACCTGTGAGAAACTACCCTTTCGGCCTACAATGGGATCATGGATCCCGGCCCTGTGGGCAAAGAGAGGCAGGGAAAAGGATGATACGCCTTTTTGAACGAGATCATTACAGAATCTTTTATCGTTGAGAAGTTCGCCGGATGTCATGATCTCTACTTCTTTGAAACCGTACTTTTTTGTTAAATCCACCAATTCCATGATCTCCGGATGCAAAAGAGGCTCATTCCCTATGATACAGAGTTTTTTCGCTTTTATTTTTAAATTATCCTTCAGTTTAAGTTCTAGTTTAAAAAGGTCACTGAACCGGCCTTCTTTATGCTTGCAGAACAAACAGTCGTTCCAACAGGGTCCGTCAATATATAAATAAAGCGACTTGATTTTAAATTTATGGAGACATTTTTTTTGCTCATGAAGATCGCCTTTCATGATCGAAATCAATATAGAATTTTCATTGGAATCCAGGGAATGCCGGTAAAAACTGTTAAAAAAGGAATCCAGTTTTAAACCCAGATCAATGTTATTCTCTAAAACCTTTTTCTCCTTTGACGAACAGGAGTCTTTAAAAATATGCCAGAGATCTCTTTTTGACCGGTATAACGAATCAATCTTCCCTATCTTTTCTGCTCTCCCCCTGAAATAGGAACCCCGCAGACGAGGAAATTTTTTCTCCATAAAAATAGCCGCATCAGAATATACCCTGCCGTCCGTATCCACCAGTATCTCCTGGCTGAGCATGGTGGGCTCGCAATCATTGGTATAATTCATTAAAAAGTCACTGTCATTGCCTTTGACAATATACTTCTTCAACTCATTGATGACCCTGCCCTTTCTGGCTTCAGGCCACAAAATGCCGTTCTGATAACATAATTGAACTCTCTTGATCTTTAACTTCTGCAGAAATTCCAGATTGGCGCACAATGTATTAACCGTCCGGGGAGTTACCACAATATTCACAAAATACTTTAATCTGGAATTGATCAGCAACATTAAACACTGAAGTGTTTTATCATACAGTGTTTTGCCGGACTGTAAAAATCTATGGACCTCATTGGTCTTCCGGTCACCGTCAAACGAGAACATGATCTCAACATCGTGATGTCTTAAATAATCCAATTTTTCTTTGTCCAGCAGCAATCCATTCGTGGTGATCATGAACCTTATTGTTTTCTCTTTCTGTCTGGCTCTTTTTTCCCCGAATGTTATCCCATATTTGACGAGATCCCACTGTAAAAGCGGCTCACCGCCCCAGAATCTTAAAAGGACCTTCGGGGACTGAGTGCTTAAAAGCAGATCAATGGCTTTACGGAGCGTATCCCGGCTCATGGAACGTGATAGGCGTTTGATCTCACAATAATCGCAGTGCAGCTGACAGGAATAAGTGCACATGATCATTAAACTGTTCACAAACCTGGTGGATGGCTTGATTTGACCTTTCTTCTTTCCCATATTAAAAATAAGCCTTCTGGATGCCCATACAGATCTGCGCATATTCGCATGACTCACATGGCTTTATCCGGGTAAATAATCGTGAAAATTTCCTGAGATACCGGCTTTTGCGGGATTTTTCTTTGATCAGAGTATCCACTTCATGTTTCTCCAGAATAACAAGGGGGTCGCTCTCTTTCAAAACAAAACCCTCCGGTACAAGAACTTTCTTCCCCTTTAACAGGCATATGGGAAAACCTCTCAGGACCAGACGGGTATCCCTTAATGGTATGTTCCTTATCTGTTCCAGATCTTTTTTAATCTCATTAAGAGATAGATGTTTACTATCCTTGTCCATGATCACCTGTTCGGCCACTATGAAATTTCTTACACCACAAGCATAAAGAGCCTCCAAAGTTCTGTGTATATCCTGATGATTCCAGTAATTCAGCACTATATTGACCCTGATGCTGACAGGATATTGTCTGGAAAGCTGGATCAAATTCAAAAGCCCTTTTTTTGTATCAGAGCCGCTGCCGGAACGACCGGTAATGCGATCGTGGATCCTATTATTAAAGCTGTAAACAGAGACAGCAAAGTCCCTCACACCGTATTGTATAAGGTCCCTGGCCAATCGTTTATTCTTAAGGGCTCTGCCGTTTGTGATAATTCCGATCTCTTTAAAGCCTTTTTCTTTACAGAAAGAAATAATTTCAGGCAGGTTCGACATAAGGGTCACCTCGCCTCCGGAAAGGGCTATATTATCAGTTTTACGGCGTATCTTTTCTATATCACTGTATATCTCCTTTTGAGACCGGCAGACAATGGCCTTTAAAAAATCCTTGCGCGGACAGAAGACACAATAATTATTGCATTTTAGTGTGAGCGTGATGTCCATTCTTTCCTCATTAACGCATTATATCTCTGTCCCAGAAATATATTATTCAAAATGATCTTGCGGAATTTCGGGCTGGCCTCTCCGTAAATCTTTGATAAACGATAAAAATTCTGAAAATGCGTCGAGGCCAATAAATTAATATCGCGGGCTTTGGTAATATCACTTACAAGGAACCGCTTTTTCATGGCCATGAAATCTTCTTCCAGACAGATCCCTGACTCGAGGTATATTCCCCCGTCGCAGTCTACGGTCAGCTCGCTGTTCAGAACCACCGGCTCTCTTCTTATGGAAGAAAGATTCACAAATTCTATCCCTTTTTTCCTTTTTACATATTTTATTATTCTTTCTGTTTCATGAAATAATGTATGAATAGCCTTCTCCGGCCAGAAATTACCGAGAGAATAATTGATCTGCATTTTTTTAAATCCCAGTTTAAACAGATGCTGAAAGACCTCGAACAGTCCGGATACGTTCTGCGGCATGACCACGCTGATCGAATAATGAGGAATGCCTGATTTTAAAAAATATTCAAGGTTCTTTTTCAGCTGAGAATAATAATTTTTATTGTCACGGGACCTTCGCATCTTGAGCTGATTTTCGACCTCTCCGTCTAGGCTGAACTCTATGAGAAAATTATATCGTTTAAAAAAATCCACTTTTTCTTTTGTCAGGGCCAGTCCGTTGGTCGACAGAATAAAGGTGAGTTCACGTTTATGTTCGTTATTAAGATATTGAGCATATTCCACGGCTTTTTTCACCAGGTCAAATCGTAAAAGGGGTTCACCTCCGAAAAACTGCAACTGAATGTCCCTTCGATTGGATGTAAAGAGCAATTCCACCGCCTTTCGCATCACTTTTTCATCCATGGAAGAAGAGAACTTTCTCACCCGGCAGTAGCGGCATTTCAGCTGACAGGCGTGAGTGATAAGAAGAATAAGCCGTGTGGGGGCCTGATAAATTCTCGTAACAAGGTTTTTTTTATCCAGATAATCGTTTGTTAATGCCATTTTCAATATCAGGTCATGATAACGGCTGTAGCGAGACAGTATCTTTTCCAACCCTGTTATGTCCGGGCTTTTTATGTCAGCCAGCAACATCATCTCCTTTTTTAAAAGCAGATCAAAAAGGAGCCTGTCCAGAATATCGAGTTTTCGGCTGTTAAAATCCAGCATAAAGGATTGAACGGTCGATCTTATCTTTTCTTCTATCACTGTTGCAGAAGAGTGACCTTTCAAATGTTCAACAAGCCGAACAATCCGTTGACGCAGGGAAGGTATCTTTTCGCTCATGATCAGAAGATATGTCAGGGCCCTTTCCATTATCATGAAATAATCCTTTTCCCTGGAAAATAATTTCGTTATCATGGGGACCATATTCCGCGTGATCCTGTCCATGGGAATATCATTAATAACCAGGGGATAATCGTATTCCGGATGTCCCTTAATGGAAAGAACACGCTTTATATTCAGATACTCTGTTCTTTTTTTTAATACAGCCATACGATAACTGGCAGAAGGGTACAGGGATACCAGATAAGGGATGATAGGGATCAGGATCTGGAAGTATTTCCCATAACATTTTCTGAAATAATTTATCTTGATTAAATTATCAAGTATATTCTCCGGCATGGTGAGATGATTACTTAAAATCAGGTGGTGTACTCCGAATATTCTTTTCCGCGTCAGGATTTTAATAACTTTTTCAATTCTGGCATAATCATACCCTTTTCCCAGCCTGTCCAGCTCGTCATCGCAGAAATTTTCCGTGCCTATATAGATATCCCTTTTACTTCCTGAGAAAAGAGATGAGGAAAGACTGTCGACAAGTTTTTTATTTATCATGTTTGTATATCTTCCGTTCTTTCGCAGGAAAAATGAATTTATACCGGTCTGAAAAAAATTTATTCGAAAAGGTGTATTTTTCAAATAATGAAAAAACCGGACAACCCTATCAGGGTCAGCCAGAAAATCATCATCATTAAAAGAGATCTTATAAGCCTTTGACGGAATTTCTCTGCCGTAAATCTCTTTTAGCCTCTTATGATAATTCTGCAGAATTTCTTTCAGATTTTTAAAACTTTTAGCCTGATACCGGCCCTTGCCGGGTGTTGTACAGAAAAAACAGTTATTGAAACATCCCCTTGACGTATAAAGATTTAAACCCTCTGATAAATTCTCTTTTTTCAGAAGGCTGAAATCCAGAATAGAGTTATCGTAATCCGATACCTGATTCACCGTGTCCAGAGAGGAGACCAGAGTCCTTGATTTATGTCGAAAGGCCAGACCACGCAGCCCGGAGAGTTTATCCTTTATATGATCATCCAGACGTGAATGAATATTCTTGCCCCGCAGAATTCTGACCAGCCGGGGAAAAATATCCTCGCCCGCTCCGCGTACCAAAAAATTTATTCCTGAAAGATGCCTGAAAACAGGGGTCGGGGATAAAGTCGGCATCACGCAGCCCACTCCGATAAAAGCATCTGTTCTTTTTCTTAAAAAAGTGATCAATTTCTTTGCGCGAATGAAAAAATCCTCGCACAGGGAGATGCCGATAAAATTTATATAGGTTTTTCTTTTTAATATATCTTCCAGTTCTTTAAAACCCCTTTTGACCTCTTCTTTGTTATCTGAGAACTTGAAAGAAGAAAAAACAATATTGATCCCTGCTTTCCTGAGCGCGGAGGCCAGATACCATGTAGACTGGGAGAACCATTCATTCTCTTCTTTGCCAGGTGAATAAAATATATTTCTGAATAAAAGAACAGTGGATTTTTCTTTCTTACCCTGAATCATAGAACTTTAATAACCATGGAAATAGCAGGAAATGACAAAAGAAAGATCATGCATGGCCCTATTCCTGCACTATCCGACGGATTAAATATCTCCGGACTGTTATTATACCCCTTGGCATTTTTTAGTCTGAACTATTGACCTGCTTTGCGTACTTAATGTCTTTTATTTTATTAATTTCAATAAATTATAAATGTTATATTCCTTTCTGGCATAATTCATTATTTTCCGAGTCACTTTCATATAGTAAGCAGGATCATTCAATTTATTAAGGATCGACTTGAAATCTTCCGGGCCTTTGATAAAAAAGGCATGCTCTTTTAAATGATATGTTGCTTTGACATCATTGGTAATAATGGGTTTGCCATACCAGAGAGCATCCGAGATACAGGTTGAGTCAGCTCCCATGATTCTCCTGAACGGGCAGAGGATTATTCGGCTGTACAGCAGAAGTTTACAGTAAGCGTTTTCATTAATGCGATTCAAACAGATAAAATTATCAATCTTTTTTAACAGATTCAGGTATTTTTTGTCGTAGTCCCGATCGCTTTGAACCGTATAAAATCTAGCTGCGTCACAATGGGTGATGATGACTTTTTTCCCTTTAAATAAATCTCTGTTATCAAGGACAAATTTATAATCCCTGCCGCCTCCCCCCATAAAAAGAAAATCAAAGAGATAATTTTCGGGCACCCTGAAAAACAGGTCCAGACTCGGAGGCCAATGGATGGAAGCCTTTATTTTTAATGACGGGTCTGATTCATAAATATTATGCAGGGTGTTCTTGAGCAGGTTAAAAAAAGTTACTTTTTTCTTTGAATTCAAGACCTTTGTTAATATTTCAGGATTTTTCAGAACAGGGTCTATATCTGTTGTCTGAAATAAAACAATAAAATGATGAGCCTTAATTTTTAATATGTTTTTACTTAAAAAGGACAGTCCTTTATTAACAATAACATAATCATAAAAAGAACGGAAAATATCTTTTTTTAATATATATCGAACATTTTCTAATCTTACATTTAAGCCGGCATAACGATGTTGAAGATGGCAGCAGTCACAGAGTTTAAATTTGCGGTTTAGAAACAACAGTATGCTCTTTTCATGATATTTGAATTGAGGATGGTTCAGAAATAATACCTTCTTATCTTTTAAATATGGTTTTTGATCAATAAGTCGCTGAATACTTTTAATAAATCCTGTATCCCATTCAAGAGGCAGATGAAGAGGATTCACCCCAAAAGCCCTGGTGATCTTGTTATATTCTACAAGATCTTTTTCTTCATGTTGCTTGTTAATATTATAAATTCCGTACATTTTAAAAGTTCCCTTTCCGGTCGCCATGTCATTGATTATTAGGATTCAATGATTGGTTTCGCCAAAATACTGAACAATCAATATGGATCAAAGCATTCAAGATGATTGTACGGGAGTGAATTCACGCCAGCCATAGGCATCAACATATTCCCTGAACACACCTTCGCATTCATTAAAATAAAAACAATCCCTGCATCTCTCACCTTTGATCTTCACCTGACGCACATCGTCATTCTGTTGAATGAGTTTCTCTGACTTTTCTGACGGACGAACGATCCTTTTACGCAACCTGATCCCTACCCTCTCCCGTTCTTTATTATCCGGGAAAATACAGGGCGGAATATCGATATAGTTAATATTCACTCTGTCCGGCAGTCGGCGACTGACCCCAATAAGATTTTTTTTGATCAGGTAGAAACGGGGGACAACCTTTTTAAAATTAATTTTCGCGTTACCATGAATCCTGGGGAAATAAACGTTCAGGGCCCTGATCCCCATATACCGGCAGAGAAGGACAATCTTTGGTATATGGCCAATATTATATCGGGTCAATACCATCGTAACCTCTAAAATAAAATTGTATTTTTTTTTCAGCGCCGTTAAATTCTTCAGGGCTTTTATCTTGTAATCGAAACTTTTTTTATTCCGGGTGAGTATGGCTTCTGTTTTCTTATCAGAACTGTGCAATGAGACGGTAATTTTGTTCACGCCTGATAAGATAAGATTTCTGGCAAATTGGATATCCGTCAGGCTCTGACCGTTGGTTATAATATGGACTATGGAAAAGCCCAGTTTCCTGGCAAATTCCGCCAGTCTGAAAATATCGGGATTTCTGGTTGGCTCCATCGCGCTGAATTCAACGATCCGGAAACCCTGTTTTACAGCCTGGCGCATTTTTGCTTTTATTTTTTTAATATCCGGTTGAAAGGCCAGGCCATCCGGACGATTCGCGCAAAAGAGGCAATTGTTGGTACAACTGTTGGAAACGGAGAGATCGACTGATCTGTAATCAAGCAGGTCGGAGATTTTCTGTTGCCTCCTGGATACTTTGTTAATCATAGATTTTATCATCCATTGTCAACATTGTTAAACACAACAATTTTCAGCTGATCAAATTAAAGAACCCTCCTGTTCCCTTGAGGACCTATCGGAAGCCTGTCCATTTGAACGTTTCCAAAATATATTTTCAGAGGATCTTCGTCGAAGTTTTCTGAGATAATTGGTGCGATATTCTATTTCCCTGCTGCTAATCTTTCCTTTCAGTTCAGCCGCGGGAGTATCCTTTCTTTTACTGTAAAGAAAAAAGGTGGCCCTGTTAAAAAACCGGGTCAGATTAACAGAATCTAAAAATTCATTTCTCGTCTCTGAAGGGAAACCATAGATGAAATGAGTATGAATATTCGTATAAGGAGAGATCTTTTTTATGTTTTTAACTATTTTTATCACTGCCAGGGGCTGATAATTTCGATTCATCAATATCAAGATATGGCTGTTGCCGGACTGAAGGGGCATGTTTATACAGGATATTCTCAATCTTGATATAATTTTTTAATATCAGGATAGAGAACCAGCATCCTCCCTGGTTCTCTATTCTTAATATAAATTTCGAAATCCCCCTTTATCTTGCTGATCCGGGTCAGCAAAGATGTATTTAAAAGGCATTCTTTAAAGCTCGAGCAGAGGTAAACTTTTGTTATCTTTTTTTCTTTTGTCAAAGTGCATTTCCTTGTCGAATGGCATCTTTCTGAGCGTTTTCATACCGACCCCCTCACAGTATCCGCAATCCCGGCATTCGGCTTTATCACAATGCGTTACTTTCCTGACAAAATCCCCGGGAAACGCGTGGTTATCGCAATAGAAGGATAACTTCTCCTGATGGGTTTCTATAATATCAAATAAATTTCCGGAATAATTATTTTCCAGATAAGCTGATACCGTTCTTCTCAGAACCTCAGAGCGGCTGTGCCGCCATAGTATTTTAAAAATATCTCCCACTTTATTTTTCAAATAGTAAGCCACATCCTCCGGCCGTATAAAGGGCCTTTTTATCAACTCTTTTTTATCCATAGAAAAAGAGGCGCATTGATCAAGGTCTATTCCTTTCATGACCAATCCGAAAACCCGTTCCAGTTCGGAAAAAAAATAATGATGGGAGGTAAAGGGACACCCGAAATAGCAGACATGATTGACCATCAGCTTTATTTTAAAATCAGGATAATATTTTTTCAATTTAGCAATATTTTTTAGTTTTTTCATCTCCCTGTTCAAACACAAAGGAACATTAACTACATCCACTCCCATTTTCAAGATCCTTTCTATCTTGGCTGGGGAATCCAGGTTCATGATCACAGAAGCCTCAATGAGCAGGTCAGGGAATTCTTTTTTAAATATTGAGATCTGATAAGGGTCCGATAAGGTTATTCTAAATGACCCCCATTTTTTTTCAAGATCAGAAATATAACGCCGCAGTTCTTCAGTATCCCTGTAAGAAAGGATCGGAGAGTTGATCAGCAGATTGATCCCGACTTTATATTTCTTAGTCAGTTTGAAAAGACCTTCAATTGTCCTCTTACTGCATCTTGGTTGATGGCACTGATAGCTGTAATCAAGATCTTCGGCTCCCATGCAGTAGATCTCATAAACCCTGCCTGTCCTGAGGAACTCGTTCATAAGACCCAGATCCCCGTTAAAAGGAATGGAATATTTTATCTTCTGCGGCATGTCTTTTTTATTTTCCCGTTTAATTCCTTAATGATCCCGGGACTGAAAAAGAATTTGGAATAAGCGCGGAATTCAGCATCATCCCCCGCAATCAGTTTGATCTTTTCTGCATCATCTTCCAGCCTGTTCAATTTTTTCAAAGCCTCTGTTTCCTCTCTATAAGTCTTATGAAAATCAAGGCCATAAAGTCTGAAAAAAATATTCTTATTTAATCCGTGCCTGATATTGTTCAAGATGTAATTAAGTCGCGTTTCGTCACGGTTAATGGGATACCCATTACAATGCCGGGGAGATTTTCCCCTTGACCAGCACGCCAGATATTCTTCCAGTTTTGCATTTTCATAAACATAATGATTGGGGATATAGGATAAGGCTTCCGCGCCTAATCCCAGAAGAGAACCGTTGTAACAATATCGATACTGGAATTGGAAATTAGCCGCCTGAGGGGATAACAGATAGGGCTCATTGGTATAGGAACGATACCCGCGCTTTAAAATCTCATGATCAGCCTGCTCGAGCATCTTATCCCGTCTGGCTCTATCCTGATCGGTCAGTTTTTTGCCAATGCGATAAAAGATCACCAGTTCCTCTTCTTCATATGGGAACAGGTGCAGGGCATCAGGCCTCATCTTCAGTATGAACCGAACATCATGAAGAAACGATTCTGTGCTCTGCCCGGGAAGGCCCGCCACCAGATCAATATTAATGATCTCGATACCCGCCTTTCGAGCCTGCCCGAAACATTCCTTGACCATGTCTCTGGTCTGGTTTCGCCGGTTTATGGCTGTCAATATTTTTTTATCCGTGACCTGCACCCCGATGGTAATACGGTTAAACCCGTATTTTTTTAATATTCTGAATTTTTTCATGGAAAGGGTGGCCGGCGTCGATTCGATCAAACGCTGAGTGGTTTCCTTTAAATTAAATCTTTTTTCCAGGGTACTCAGCAGGTCTTCTAATTGCTCATCTGAAAATATAGTGGGGGTTCCCCCACCCAGATAAAGAGTCCGGAAGGATAATTTCTTCACCAGAGGTGAAATGTCATGGATCTCCGCCTTCAGGGATCTCAGATACCGGCTATGTAACTGGGAAGAATTACCGGCGCGGACCCTGAATTTGCAGAAGAAGCATTTCGTCTGGCAGTAAGGTATATGGACATACAGACCGGGGCAATCGATCTCTCCTTTCAAGATCTCTTTTACTCTTTTTTCCCAGCCTTCTTTGATACGTTCTCTCCCCAATGATCTCCATAATATGATCGGTGGATAGTCCATACTGTCATAGTGTTTGGCCAGGTACTTGAATAATTTTATTTTTTCCTGAATATTCACCAAACGCGCCTGTTATAGATCTTTTTAAAGGACAAAAATACCACTTGTAATTTTCCCGTCCAGATCAAAAATGTAAAGTAAATATCTCATTTTGGTGACAGTATTTCCTTTGCCGGCGAACCAGGCTAAAGAAAATTGAGAATATATAAAAAAGCTACTATATGGGAGAAAAATGTCAAATGATTTGTTTGGGCCTTTTCAGAACCTCCTTTCAGGTTGACTTTGGAATTTCAAATAGTATTATTGAACTATCACCAATAAAAATACAAGGGGAGATTTATGAAACGATCATTTCTTATTTTTGCCATCTTCTTCTCATTGTTTAGTCTGATCTATATGAATACTTATGTTTATGCCTACAACCCGGTTGTGAATTATTTTGTTGTGACCAACGCTCCTGATCCCCATTATTACCGGAATAATATCGATATAAAACTGAGAATAGCCTGTTCCACGGTCACCAATTTTACGGCTACGATAGAATACCAGAGCACCAATTTAAATGTCAACTGGTTGCCGGCCATATTAAATACTGTTCCCGCAGGATTAACAGATGCTACTATTCGTTTCTATGTATGGCTTTCAGATCAGGATCTTTATGACAAGTATGCTTTTGACATTTATTTACGCTGTATACCGGTTGTTGGCTCTGAAACTGGCCCTGCTAAAATAATAGGTCCCTTTACTGTCAATAATTTGAACATCGCAGGGGCCGAAGACGTTCGTGTGTTAAACTCCTATCACGATATGAGAAAATCAAGTTCGACTTTGATCATTTTCTCAACAGAAAAATCCGATGAAGTCAAGGTTACCATATATGACCTGATGGGCAGAAAAGTGCGGGAGATCAGGCAAACGGTTACGACGGGTACAAGTACGATACCCTGGGATTTCAAAGATGACGGCGGTCAAATTGTGAAAAGCGCTGTTTATGTGATCTGGGTAAAAGGAGCCGGCATAGACAAATATATAAAGATGTCTGTTTATAAATAAAATTGTTCATAGTTATTAGTTCTGTAGCCGAGCCTTCAGGCTCGGAAGAACAGATAAGTGGAGGAAAACATGAAATCATATTTTTCTATATTTATTATCTTTCTTTTACTTGGGTCAATAAATGTCAATTCCGAGACCCAGACCGCGAATTTTTTAAATATGCCTTCATCAGCCCGTGAAGTGGCTCTGGGTGGCGCTTTTGCCGCTCTGGATAGCGATATGAATGCTTTGACTTTTAATCCCGCCGGTCTTTCCGGTATTGATATGCTGGAGGCTTCTTTTTTATATAATGCTCAACTTTTCGGCAATACCTATGGAAGGGTGGCCTTTGCCTATCCTACTAAATTGGGTAATATCGGCGGTTCAGTTTCTTTTTTCCTGATACCCTTTGACAATGTATATTTAGGGGGAGAAAAAAGCGATAGTGAAAGCCTGTCTGATCTGAACATCGGCTTCGGGCTCCAAAAAGATATAAAGGACAACCTTTCAATTGGTATCAACACAAAATTTGTTTCCATTGACCTGGGAGATGTGAGAGCGGCTACCATGGCCCTGGACATCGGCGGACTCTTTAAAAATATCAATGTTTTAAAAGGGAAGATGAATATAGGCGCTGGAGTAAGAAATATCGGATTGGGTTTAAAGTTCGGTGATGAAAAGGAGACCATGCCCACCAGTATTGTCAGCGGGATCATGTTCCAACCTGTCGATCTTATTAAACTCCTTGTTGAACTGGACAAACCAATTGATCTGGGTATTGAGTACGGAACAGGATTGGAATTTAATATAATGGATTTTTTCTACCCCCGGTTGGGATATAAAGGTGGAAATAATAAAAACACCTTTACCGGAGGTATGACGGTTTCCAGAAAGATCGGATTTACTCAGATCGAACTGTCTTATGCTCTTGGGGCAGATGTCCAGATGATCCATGTGGTGGAATTAAAGATCAAACCTTCATTCGGCAAGGAGATCACAGCCGTTAAAAGGATCCCTTATAACGGGAAAGAACCGACCAGCATTGCTGTCAGCGATTTTCAGGCCAAAGGGTCAACAGCCCGTGTGGCCAATATGGTGGCCCAGACTTTTAGAGAGAACTGGAATCAGTCTTTCACATTGAATGTCATGCCGCGGGAAGAGATGGAAAAGATCCTTGAAGATGAATTTCTCATTATGCGTCCCTTCAGAAATGCCAAAGAGGCTAAAACCGTCGGGGAAATTTTAAAAGTCTCCTATATGGTGATCGGCACGGTCAGCAAAGTGATGGATGAATACTATGTGGGAGTGGAAGTTGTTGATGTGCAGACAGGAAAGGTCTTTACCATTACAGAGGCCACAACATCGACCAGCGCTAATTTAAGGATGATCATCAGACAGATCTCGGATAAATTAAATCCTATTATGCCTTCAGAGCAAGATAAAAAACAAGAACCTATACCTTGAAATTCCCCACTGTTTTTTCTATCTCTTTCTGATATTTCCTGATCTTGTTTATATCGGATGGGGCTATTTTTTTCTGCTTCAAGATCGTTTTCAGCGAGTCAGAATTTTTCTTGATCATTTTCACTTTTTTATTCAGGGATGTGATAGCCCCGCAAAATAGTTCAGCCACATCCTGGAGTTCATCATGCTTTCGGATCTTTACCATCTGGCACAGGTTCCCCTTTTTGATCAGTTCCAGAGATTTTTTAAACCGGTAGATGGGACCGGCGATCCTGTGAGAAAGACGCAAGAACCTCCAGCTGATGACGGCGAATGCCACGATAAGAAGAGCGAACGTGATCCGAAGGACCAGGGGCATGATCACCTGACGGATATTCTTCATGGTAATGATCTTGGCGTATACACTCCCTGACATCTCCTGTGATGTGAAGATAATGACCATAATCGCTAAAAGTAATAAAAGGATAGCCAGCATGATATAAACGTTAAAAACGAATTTAGCCTGAAACGCCTTATCCACAATGATCTGTTTTCTTTTGTATTTTTTTTCTTCCATGTTTGACTCCTTTAGGTTAGATAATAAATCCCAGGATCTTAAAGCCTTCTTTTCCTTCATCCTCTATGATATCTATTTCCGCTCTCTTTTTAATGATCTTTTTATCCATTTCATATACGATCAATACTTTCATATAAAACAACTTTCCTTTTATCTTCTCGTCTTTGCTTCCTATCTCTTCGATCTTTACCTCTTTCTGGATCTTGTAGTTCAACAGCTTGTAATTTAACTTGACGAACTGATAGATATTATGACCCGTGATACTGATCATATAATCAGAGATAGAGACCTCTTCGGCGAACATCTTTTCACCCAATGCCAGCAATTCCTGTCTGGTCATGTCCTTAAAGATCACATCTTGATGAATATACCGTTTTATGCCCTTCTGATCACATTTTTTCAGACAGTTAAAGAACTTGTCCACGATCGCGTTGATCTTTTTTTCGTCAAATCCCTGAGAATAAAGTGGTGCTGTTATGAATAAAAGGAACACAGGCAAGATAATAATATTAGAAAATAATTTTTTGTTGAAATTAGACAAGAAACTCAATCCATTCTCCCCTTTAATTATCGTATATATTATACACAAAATAAAGGAGCAAAGCAAGAAAAAAAATATCCTAAACCTTCACATATTTCCCGTAAAAAAGCTCTAATTTCTTGAACTCTTTTTTAGGGATCACAGCCGGGTCTGTCATAATAGCGTGCTGCGCCGCATTAGGACAGATACACTTTCTTTCTACCGGAATTTTGTAGATGACCTGTTTTATGATATTCTTCACTTTGGCAATATTCTTCTTCGATGTCTCGAGCACCATGTCAACTGAAACAGCCTCTTCTGTTTCAAGCCAGCAATCGTAGTCAGTAGGCAGGGCTATGGTAGCATAACATATCTCCGCCTCCCTGGCCATTTTCGCTTCCGGAAGCAGAGTCATCCCGATAAGAGAGGCGCCCCAGCTGCGGTGCAGATGAGATTCGGCTTTGGTGGAGAACAAGGGGCCTTCCATACAGACATAGGTCGCTTTATCATGGAATTTATAATCCATGGATCTGATATTGTCGATCAGGATTTTGCGCAGATCGGGACAGAACGGTTCGGCAAAAGCCACATGCCCCACGATCCCATTCCCGAAATAACTGTTCGGCCGGCTCTTTGTCCTGTCAATGACCTGATCAGGTATGACGATATCTCCCGGATGTATCTCTTCTTTTAAACTGCCAACCGCTGAGATGCCTATAATATGTTCCACTCCCAATGACTTTAAAGCCCAGATATTCGCTTTTGAGGGAACCTCTGTGGGGAGCAGACGATGTCCTCTGCCATGCCTTGGTAAAAAAGCGATGTTCTCTCCGTCACCGAATTTACCGACCATTATCCTGTCGGACGGATCCCCAAAAGGGGTCTGGATCTTGACCGCTTTGACGATCGTGATCTCTTCCATTTTGTAAACACCGGTACCGCCAATCACCGCTAATCGTGCTTTCTCCATTTTTTCCTCCCGTCGTTTAATTTACACATCAGACAGAGTCCGAGAACGTTCAGTCATTCTTTTCAATAAGGACTACTTTGTGTCTTGATCTTTCTCCTTTCAGGATCTTGATATTATTGGCTTTCACCTTATAATATTGCACAAGATATTTTATCAACTCTTTGTTGGCTTTTCCTTCCACAGCCGGGGCTTTGATCTTTACCACCGTCATATCCTCCCGGTGCCTTATCTCATTTTTTTTAGCGTTAGGAATGACTTTGATATTTAATTTCATCAGTAATAGAACCTCATCATGATCTGAAAAAGAATATTTCTCACTATTTCAATGGCAATAAACACCAGGATCGGCGAAAGGTCTATCATTCCGATCCTCAGGGGTATCTTATATCTGACCCAACCCAGGACAGGTTCTGTTAAAGAATATATAAATCTTACAATAGGGTTATAGGGATCAGCGTTAATCCAGCTCAGAATAATCGATGCGATCAAGATCCAGGAATAGATCTTTAAGATCCAGATCAGGGCACTCAATACAGGAATGATCACAGCTCCCGCTATATTCATTTCTGAAACCTCCTTGATTCATTCATTTTAACTCTTTAGCCCGTTTTGTCGCCGATTCCACGGCCTCAATAAAAGCCGCGCGGATCTTGTTCTTTTCCAGAGTATGAATTCCGGCAATAGTGGTCCCGCCCGGAGATGTGACCATATCAACAAGTTCTTCAGGGTGTTTGTCTGATTCAATCACAAGTTTAGCTGAACCCATTACTGTCTGCGCCGCCAGTTTCATAGACACGCTTTTAGAAAGACCCATCTTGACACCCCCTTCAGCCAGGGAATTGATCACCATAAATACATAAGCCGGCCCGCTGCCTGACAGTCCCGTAATAGCATCAAGATGTTTTTCCTCAACGAAAAGACATTCGCCGATACTCTTCAGGATCATTTCCACCACTATTTTCAACTTTTCAGTAACATTTTTATTCACGGCAAAAGCGCTCATGGCAGCCAGGACAAGGGCAGGAGTGTTAGGCATGACCCTGACAATGGCTAACTCTTTGCCCAGGATATTTTCTATGTTTTCAATGGGTATTCCGGCTGCGATAGACACAACAAGAGTATCTTTCCTGATAACAGATGATAATTCCCCGCAAACGGTCCTGATCTTATCAGGTTTAACAGCCAGAATGATCACGTCACAATTCTGGACGATCTCTTGATTTTTTTTAAAGGTCCTGACCCCCAGGGATTTAAAAAAGCTCAGCCTCTTTGAAGAGACATCACTAACAGAGATATTGACCTTGTCTATGATCTTCGATCGCACTAGACCTTCAATAAAAGCCTGCGCCATCTTGCCGGCCCCTATAAATCCCAGTTTTTTGTTTATTTTCATGATCCACCTCTCTTCTTTCGGTGGCGTTGCCCCGTTCGACGAACAGGATGTTCGTCGAACGGGGCAACGTCGAACGTTAATAATTCCTTTCCCCGAATATCTTCCGTCCTATCCTCAACATATTCGAGCCACATTCTACAGCCACAAGATAATCATCACTCATTCCCATTGATAAATACCTCCATGGGATTTCAGGATATTTTGATCTGGCCTCCTGAAAAAGATCCTTTAATAATAAAAAACAATCTTTTATCTTTTTCTTTTCATCCGTAAAAGGGCCGATGGTCATCAAGCCTTTGATCCTGATTTGTTTTAAAGATATCGCCTGATCTAAAAAAGACCACAGATCCTGAGGGGATATTCCGAACTTGTTGGGTTCAGCGGTTGTATTGACCTCGACCAATACCTCCTGGACAATGCCTTTGCGAGCCGCGATCTCGTCGACTTTCTCCAGAGTAGGGATTTTGTCCATAGATTGAAGTATGGCAAACTCCCCCACGGCTTTTTTAGCCTTGTTAGATTGAAGATGTCCCACAAGATGCCAGACAAGAGGCAGATCTTTCAGATCACGGATCTTTTCCTCGGCTTCCTGGACCCTGCTCTCACCGATGTTCACTACCCCGGCCTCGAAAACCTCCCTGATACTCTGCACGGGAAAGGTTTTTGAAACAGCCACCAGTGTAATGTCTTTCGGATCCTGGTTCTTTTTCAGGGCTGTCTCACGTACCTCATCCTGAATGATCTTTAAATTTTCTTTTATTGACATAACATAATAACAGAGGCCATCCGGCCGGTAGTATGCTCTTTTCTGTAAGAATAACACAACTGAGTTTGACAGGCTGTACAGATATCACAAGAATAAATATGTTCTCTGGCAATACCCGCCTTTAACAGATTATCCCGGATCAAATCATGCATATCCAGATAAAGGCCATCCTGACTTTGTCTAATATATTGTTTTTCAAAGAGCGAAGCCACATCTTCTTGGACTTGATAACAACAACTTTGAATAGCCGCTCCCAGGCCCACAATGATATGCTCCGCTTTCCCGCCCTTCTCAATGATCTTTTTCACGACCTGTAAGGCAATATTTTTCAAGGCTCCCTGCCTGCCGCTGTGCGCCATGGCAATGATCCCTCCCTTTATCTCTGCAAAAAAGATCGGCATGCAATCAGCTGTAAAAGTAACCATGGGCAAAGCCCTGTCCTGCGTGATCATAGCATCGGCTTCAGCCAGGGACTCGTCATAGGAAACAGCGCCCTTTCCTTTATCAGATCCTTTCACGCTGACAACTCTGTTGCCATGGACCTGCTTGAGCGTAACGATATTCCTGAAATTTATCTTCAGGCTTTTAAAGAACCTGGCCCTGTTTTTCAATACATTTTCAGGATCATCATCCGTATGAAGCCCCATGTTCAGACTTTCATACGGAGCCGGGCTTACGCCTCCGGCTCTCAGGGAGGTAGCGGCTACGATCCCATTTTCCCAGAATACAGGGAAATAAAGGTACATTATATCTTTTTTAGAATCGATTTTACAATCACTCATTTAATTGTGTAAAAATACAATTTTTACTCTTAATGTCAAGGGTTTAAAAAATAAATTGAAAATCTGATAGGATTTATTATCTTGAGAGCATGAAAAAGCGGATATCCATTCTCCTGATCCTGACCATTTGTTTCCTTCCGGCTATCCTCTCAGCCAACTGGCCCATGTATATGGGCAACCATTATCTTACCGGGAATAACGATGAGATCGTCCCGGACAGCGATTATTTAAACTGGAAGTTCGTGGCCCCGGCCATGCTGTTCTATGCTGTCCCTCATAACGAATATATCTTTGTCGGATGTCTGGATAAATATATCTATGCCTTGAGCAAACGGTCAATGACAATAGCCTGGAAAATAGAACTTGATGCGCCGCCTATTAAATCACCTGTCACCTATAAAAATTATCTTTTAGTGGCTGCCGGCGATTATATCTATACGATCGATATCAGAAAAGGCCAGATCCTCTGGTCAAGAAAAGAAGGGATCTCTGTGCAACTGTCTGTGCCTATGGTTCTGGACAATATTGTTTATTATGGCAGCCGTCAGTTCTTTTACGCGCGCCATGTTCATAACGGTCATCTGATCTGGAAGAATGACACGGTAAAGATCTATGGAGGCACGCCTATATACTGGAACAAGAGGATCTTTTTTGTCTCGAAAAACTTTAAAACATTTAAATCCGAACTCTTTTGCCTGAGCGCCACGAATGGTCTTGTGCTCTGGAAATCCAGTATGCCTTCTGATCCCAATATTTTTACACCGGTTGTTTACGATGGGAAAGCGTATGTGGGATCAGTCGACAAGCTGTACTGCTATGATGCTCTCAACGGTCAGCTGATATGGGAACAGGGATTTCAATCCACTATCGCTTCCCATACCGTTTTTGCCAATGACAAATTATACATGTCTTTATCAGATAAAAAGATCTACTGTTTAAATCCATTGAATGGCAAGATCCTCGACAAGTTCAATAATTTCAATGAATCGGGAGCTCATTTTATCATCGTGGGGGAAACTCTGTATATTCCCGATCAAGAAGGGATGCTCTACGCTTACAATGAAAATATTAAAAAGGTGATCTGGAAATTTAAAACCCCTTTTACAAAAAGACGGGGATTTATGTCATCGGAAGACGGCAGGCTGTATTTTTCAACAGGGAACCATCTATACAGTATTTCTGTCGGGAACCTGCCTTATGGTGAACCTTTAATCGCCTCGTCCTCGGCAACCGAAGGAGAAAAACCGATAGACTCTCCCAAGGAATCACCCCAGGAGAAGCCTGTTGAAAAAGAAAAAATTACTGTTAATCTGAAAGGAGATAATGATCAGCCCCTTGACGGTTATGTCAGGGTCGATCAGGATAATAAAACACAGAACTATCCTGTAAGTCAGGGGAAAAGAGAAATCGAAGTGGAAAAAGATAAAGGATTCACCATAACAGCCTCAGCCAAAGATCATTTCATCAAATCCATGGATATTAAACCGGATGATAAGAAAAAAAGCATTGATATCACCCTGGACCGGATCGAAACAGAAAAGTCATATGTTTTTCATAATATACAATTCAATTATAACAGCGCTGAACTGCTTGCCTCTTCTCTTCCTACCCTTCAGTCCCTTGTTGAGATGTTGAAAAATGACACAGCCCTCAGGATCGAGATAAGTGGCCATACGGACAGTACGGGCAGTGATGACTATAATCTCAAACTGTCAGAAAGAAGAGCGGAAAAAGTCAAGGAATACCTTGTCAAGAACGGGATCGATGAAATCAGGCTCAGGTCCATTGGATACGGAGAGAAAAAACCGATCGACACGAATGATACAGAGGAAGGTCGGATAAAGAACAGAAGAACGGAATTCAAGATATTGAAATGACAGGGACGGACTTTAGTTATTAAGTTTTCATTAACGGGTAAATTAATTCAAATTATTCCAAAACTTAATAACTAAAGTCCGTCCCCCTTTTAAAACTTGGCCAATTCTTCATAAAGAACGCGGGCATATTCACTTAAAGAAAGAGCAAAAGAAGGGTCCCCTATAGTATCGAATGGCTCCTTGGCCGTGAAGGCTTCCGGGAGATACCCGATAAGACGCTTTTTAAGATTTTTCTCAAATTTATGAACCATCCCCATCGCGTCCCTTCTGGCATATTTTGAATACTTGTTCAGTTTGAGAAAAGCCGAAATAAACTGTCCCCACAGGAAAGGGGAGAGAGCTCCTGAAGACATCTCAGATGGTTTAAACTCTTTATGATCACTCGAGAGTGTTCGCACACCTTCCGGAGTGAACAAGTGCTCTTTTACATGATTAAAGATCTCCAATTTAGTCTGGGGTTGTAAAAGATCACCGAACGGCAGGGAAATGACCAGTATCTGCTGGGGTCTCAACGAACTGTCGACTTTTTGAGAAGGGGGAACATCGACAAAATGATTTAAATATCTTTTTTCCTCATTATAGAATGTTTTAAAAAAGTTCTTTTTTAAAAGAAAAATGATCTTTTGGGCCTGGGTGTGATATTTAATGTCAGTAAATTTGGCGGCATAAAGCTCGATGATCCGTACAGCGTTATACCACAGAATATTCAGTTCACATCCTTTGCCACAGAAAGCAAAGTCCGCTGCCTTCTCTTTAATGCTGAGAAAAGAATATTCATCTGCTGTGATATTCTTTAATTCACCGGAATGATAAACTTCCATGATCTCTTTCATGGATTTCCATAATTCGTCCTTGATAAATTTCCAGTCCCCGGTATACTGTATGAACCTGTAAGTAGCCAGAGCATACCACAGGGCTGTATGGTTAGGATAATCTTGAAAAATAATATCATTCTTTGAAAAGAATTTAAAAATATCCCTGGCAATATCAAATTGCTTCAAAGGGTAAACGATCCCTGAAAGACTTTGCAATACCAGACCGGGATTATTCTTTTCAAATACAATACTATCCGTTATCCTGTATCTTTCCCCCATTTTTTTAATAAAGGAATGTAAAGAAAGAAAAATATTTTTATGCAATTCGTTCTTTACCCCATATTTTTCGATCAAAGCATTCCTGTTGTTTTCTTCTTTCTCATATAACTCTTTCAAACCTTCCTTCAGCCTTTCTTTGGAAAAACCGATAAACACAGGTGTGGCTACTTTCAGTTCTGCTTTAAATTCACCAATTCTGTGAGCATCTGACAGATCATCCTTTATGATCTCTGATTCCGGAGTAAATTGAAAACCGGCAAAGGACAAAAACACAGAGGAGATATCCTCTCTGGAATATTTAATATACTCCTTTTCCTTAACTAATTGAAATCGTATATCTTTGTCCAGCTTGAGAGATTCATGCAACGGGCGGCCTGTGATCACAGGTTTTAGATTCAGGGACAGATCGCTTTCTTTCAAGATCTCGTACTTGATGATCACCACATCCACATGACCGGGGATAATAATGGACTTGCATACTTTTAAACCGTTCAAATTATATACAAAATGAGGATGAGTATCGATATAAAATCGTTCAAGATTATAATCAGAAGAAGTTAATGGTTTCTCATTTAAAATAAAAGTTTCACCCATACAGGAAACAAGCTGAAATGTTATATGATCAGAGTTTTTATAAGCAAAAAGTGAATGTTCTTTGAAAATATTGACACAGGGGATAGTGGAATACGACACGCAGCCGTTAGGATTTGATTCAAGCCATTCTTTTAAAAGAGCCTTATCTTTGTTTTGAACCTGCGAACCTCTGAGAACAAGCATATATTATTTTTCCCAGATATTTCCCCAGTCCTCTTCCCTTTCTTCTGTTTTACCCTCGACAGGGAACCTGAACGTCAAAGTGATGATCTGAGAATATTCTATCTCTTCCAGCGGCAGGGACGTATAGTCAAGAAGAAAATCATAACCGCTGTAGCTGATCTTGAATCCTACCCCCATATTAAATTTTAATTGTTCATTCAGGTCTTTATAACCCGACATTCTCACGCTTAAAAAACGAAACAGGTCCAATTCTCCGCCGAGGCTCCACAACAGCGATTCGGTATCCATGGCTTTTCTCAACCCCAGGAACAACCGATAATCCCTGTCATAAATGTATTTCAACCCCAGATTAAAATTCAAAGGCAGAGCGCAGGGATCCTCGATAAATTTAATCCCGGGTCCCAGATTCAAGACACTGCCGCCAATGATCAATTTATGATATCCGGTGATGGGAAGATCCGTCATGTATTGCGCTCCCGCATTTACAAAAAAAGTCGATCCGGAAGTATTGGCAATTTTGGCGGTGTAAAAATTTATATTGGCGCCGGCAGAGATCCTTTTATGGAGCTGATAAGCGCTGCCTGCTCCAAAAAAAAATTCGCTGTATCCCAGCTCTTCGCCTGTCTGATTATCAATTATCGAAGGCATGTACAGATATCCGAATCGGCCGGCAATATTGAACTTTTCCATGGGATACACGAAATTGCCATACAGCATTCCAACATCCTCAACATAGTTGAGATGGGTCAAGGTGCCTGAGATGGACCTTATGTGAGCGACAACGGCAGGATTATAACTTATACCCCCTATATCATCTCCCATGGCCACTCCTCCGTAGCCTGTGACCCTCTCATAGGCATTGGCTGACACATCCAGTGATAAAGCGGAAGTGCCGGCAAAAACATTCAGGGCCATAAGAAGGATAAAAAGAACTGTTAATGCTATTTGTTTCATATTATTTATTTTATTTTCCGAGCCTAAAGGCTCGGCCGCAAACTATGAACCAAGAACAATGAACTAATAATAATATATCACACAAATAATTTTTATCAATATATTTAAACTTTTATTATTTTCTGCTGACAGGCCATTTTAAAGCCATCGTTCTTTACCTGTTTTTCGAATTTTTTATAGATATCACTATAATGCATCAAATAGATCTTGTGCCGTTTTTCCTTTGGCACTGTCAAAAGGTCTTCGTAATACGTATGGACCGGATTCTTTGTAAAATCACAATCATGAAAAATAGTGCAGTATTTATCCAGAGAATGATGCAAAAGATCTTTATCGAACTGTGTGTCCCCGGTAAAAAGAATATTATTAAAACATAATCCAAAGCTTTTCATACCCTTGACATGATAGGTCGGTATCAGATTGAATTCCACGCCATCAAGGATAAATTTATCCTTCACGGGTATAACATTAAAATAAAATCCGAGGTCAGCATGCGGCACATCCAATACTCCTGTGTACTGCAAACCGCCTTTAAGAGAATGTTCCCACAAGGCATCCACCATATCTTCTCTTAAATAAAGGTTAATCCTCTTCTTCAGAAAGTATTTCGTCATCAACGCCATTTCTTCCAGACCGCCTATATGGTCGGCATGGAAATGGGTGATGATCACATTATCAATCTCCTTCATTTTCATTCCATAGACATCCAGAGCGCGTGTTGCCTTGGTCCCGAAATCTATCATAAGATTGGTGTTCTTTAAGAAAACAAGAAGATTATTATTAAAAAGATCCTTGCAAAAAGCGCATCCGGTGCCTAAAAATAAAAGTTCCATTA
>JAFGFC010000166.1 GCA_016931325.1 Spirochaetota bacterium
ATAATTTGACCAGCTTTGTTGAGAAGGCAATATTAATTTCCATCCACCTTCTGCCCCGCCCCAATTGGAAATATAATCTCCCTTAAATTCTATACAACCACTACCTTGAAATCTATCAGCAGTTACTACAAAATTTGTAAGGTATGCTGGACCATTTATATATGTATTTTCCCATTCATCTCCAGACACCACCTCAAAATCACTTATAATATCAAGCCCTGCAAAGATCTGTATAGGCAAGACAAATAATATTATTAATGATATTAATAAAGACTTTTTCATGTTAGACCCCTTGAAAGACAGGTTATAGAATGGACGAAGATCCCCTCCGGATGATCCATGTTAAAAAAATTAATAGATTGATTTTTAGAGTCAAGATTTATCTTTTTCTGATTTTCAAGCCAAAAATCAGGCCCTAAATAGATATGCTTCTGGGATGTCAAAATAGCCTCCTTTTGCCTATTAAAACCTTTTCCCGAAACCGTTTTCTTATATTATACCCCATTTTTCCCAAAACGTCAAGTTTTTTTTTAAAAAATAAAAGATTTGTTTCCCTACAGTAAAATAGGTGACAGTCGGTTTATGCTGTCGATTTGATAAACTATTTTAAAAAAGAATGTAGAAACAGACCTTTAGGTCTTTTATTGTCATATATTAACTACACAAATCGACAACAATTAATACACCTTTCCAGCAATATCCTTATAAAAAGCTGGGATCTTTATGTTTATTGACCCCTGTTTTGCTTTTACTTTCTGCTTATGAACGATTGAACCTTTGCGTGTGTCCCACCATTCTATTATATAAGATTTATCAGCCATCTTCTTTATAGTTAAATCCGTATTCTTGATCAATTGCCCATATTTTTTACTCCCGTCTAATAACCAGAAAACAGCATAATTCTCATTTTTTAGACACCATGTCTTGATAAATGAAGGCGTGGAAATTTCATGAGGCTTGAATTTCAAGTTTTTATCCCAGGCAATATTCTTTAAAAAGGAATGCAGACTTTTAAAATGCTTCGCTCTTTCAGGTGTCATAAATTCATCTGTTTCTGGCGTGAAGGGAGGAGCACTATGCGCTAACACCCCACCACCTGATAGGAGAGCAGACCAAATCCCGTTATGTGTATGATCATAAGTTTTTTTATCTTCTTTTCCCCAGGCAAACTCTCCACAAAAGACAGGTTTATTTTTATCCCAGTATTCTCTTATGAAATCCCTCATTTTATAGGCAATCTTTTGATAGCTTTGTGTGCCATAATAGGGATGCCATTGGATCATATCATTTACCTGGTTCTTGTACCATTTTTCTTCATGCCCTTTAATATTCCATTGAGGACCGACAGAACCCAGGGTTATAAGGTGATTATAAGGATCTATCTGTTTTACGAATTTAGCTCTTTCAATAGCCCAGGGGATCCATAAATCCTCTTCAAATTCACAATCCCATTCCGGTTCGTTAAACAAATCTATAGCTAATAAATGAGTGCTATAACCGTACCGGTTTATGATATACTCAAGTCTTTTCTCTTGATAATCAATTGCTTTTTTATTGGTAAAAAAATCTTCCTTTTTTTTACAGGTCCCCCCATTGATATAATTATAAGGATTATTACCCCAATCCTTGAAACTATCTTCGGGAGTAAACCCTAAAGCAAAAACAGTTAAAATTAAATAAAGATCATACTTTTCACAACTCTGGATAATCTTATCGATTTGATCAGCCACTGTATCATCATAACAACCTGTCTTTTGCTCTAAATATCCGTGGGGTATAGAGTCATTGATATTTTCAGCATTGCGAATAAAAATCCTTAAAGTGGACATCCCATTTTCTTTCATATACTTTATATAATCCTCAATCCCTTTCTTTTTATAATTCCACGAGGGATCATAAATATTCATTCTATTTTCACCAAGGATATAAAAAAAACCACCATTATCAAATATGAGACAATGAGGATTAACAGACCATTTTTTTAAAAATCCTTTTTTTAATCTATTAGATGGTAAACATTTAAATTCATAAGAGGGAGATATTATAGTTTCGGATTTATTTTTTAATTCTATTTGATATGAATATTTACCTGTTATGACAGGCGTGAATCTGATTTTATATTGATTATGGCAGGGGAACCCTTTTATAATTGATTTTTTTTGAGAAGGATCAGTGAAAATTCCTTTTATAACTAAATCTTCAGGATGTTCGTTGGATATTGCCAGGGTGAGTTCAAATTTATTATACTGTGTAACAATGGTTTGATTAACATGAATGTTTTCAATGGATAAAGTAAAAGCTGTTTTAAAATTTACTGCAGTTATAATAAGAAAAATAAATAATGCTTTTTTCATTGTTTCAAGGTAACGGTCCGTTCAAGCTATCGATTTAGGTAGTTAAAATATAAAAATAACAGACCTAAAGTTCTGTTTCTATATTCTTTTGTTGTACCTATTTTTTCTTCTTCACCGCATACTTAAAAACGCGGTTAGCCAGCTCGCGCAGTTTCTGATCATTTTTAATATGCGCCCAGTATAACAAGGACATGGATACTTCGGGATAATTGACATCCTTGAATTTACCACGCCATTTCTCCTGCTTTAAACCTGTCCTGGTATTTCCTTTGACGATTATCTCGCCTGAATTCTTTATCCGCCCCAGCTCCCATTCCCAACCTTTCTCCATAATCTTTAAAAGGCTTCTCTTCTCGTTTTCACCGGCTAAATAGTAATAGTGAAATTGTATAAACATCAGACTGACCGCCTGATAAGAAGAATCATAGCCTCCCTTTTCAGGAAACACACCCTGCTTTGTCTGTTTCTCTATACCCTTGTAAAACAGGTTATGACCATAATCTATCAGTTTCTTATCCTTTATTATTGTTCCCATTAATTTAAACATCAAACCTGTGCCTATCATTTGATTACAATAATCCTCGATCAGTTCCAATTCTTTTTTCCATTTGGAGGAGTTAAGGACATAAAAAGCAGCCTTTTTTATTTTGGAGCTCAAAGCATCTAATCTTGGCAGGTATTCTTTCTCGAACCTGGAATTTTCCACTTCGTAATAACTTTTCCCGAGCGCCAGTAAAAACCTTATTGATCCGGCTTCAGTGGAATCAGCAAATGACCCGTCAGGTTTCATTCTGCCAAAGCTGTATTCAATGGAATTGATACCGGCTTTAATATCGCTCTCATTATTTTTGCCCACACCTGTAACAATGGCATCCCAGCAGATCTGCTGATGCCAGATCTTGAATGTTTTTGCTTTGAAATTTTGATAAGCCTCACCTTTGGCATTAATGGCGCCTGTGCGATAATTACGATAGACTATCTTATGGAAGTAAGGATCCTGAGCCGTGTTATCAATGGTTAATATATTATCAGCATACAAACTGTAATTGAGTAAGACAAGTAGAATTAAAACTATTGATAATGTGCCTGTTTTATTATTGAACATTCACTTTTTAACTCTATATGATAAATAGTTTTAATCAGAACAAACTTAATATCTTTTTCATCTCAACTGTGGCCACGCAGATGACCGTATCTGCCGCGCCGTAATAGACGAACAGCTGATCGTCTTTCACCACGCATCCGCAGGTAAAGACCACATTGGAAACATCCCCTTCTTTTTCAAATTTCTCCTGCGGCTGCAGGATCGGCTCAGGATGACGGTATACCACTTTCCGTGGATCGTCCAGGTCCAGCATGGCCAGGCCCAGGCTGTATTTCATTTTATTGTCCACGCCATGATAGATAATAAGCCATCCTTTCTCTGTTTTTATGGGTGTGGCGCCTCCGCCTATCTTAAAGTATTCCCAACCTTTGCCCTGAGGATACATGACAACTGTATTGTCAACCCAGTGCCTCAGATCATCTGAAAAACCCACCCAGATATGCTGGGGGATACGGTGCAGGAGAGCATACTTACCCTTGAACTTTTGGGGGAACATGGCCGCATCCTTATTGTCAGTGAACGGGAAAGGATAGATCCGTTCGCTCCAGTTCCATTTCTTGTTGAGAAAATCCTCAACCGAAATGGACGTGATGCCTATCTGGACCCATTTCTGCATCCTGTACATGCCCGGCACGTAACCGTAAGCCGAATAGGTCATGTACAGTTTGTCATTGATCTGAGCGATACGGGGATCCTCCACGCCAAAACAGTCCACATCCGTGTCAGGGCTGACCGTGAAGATAGGTTTGTTCAGTCTCTCGGAGATCTTGAAGCCGTCGGTTGAAACCGCATACCCGAAACGGGAGATACCACCCTGGCATCCCCTGGCCCTGTAAATAAGATGGATCTTTTTATTCAAATAGATCGCGGCTGTATTGAATACAATGATTGATTCCCAGGGATTCTCAAAGATCGGTTTCAGGATCGGATTGCCGGAATATCGTTTTAATTCAAAACTCATATTTACCCTCTCTTTTATAATTTTTTGTACAAGGCGATAAATTTTTTCGCCACTTCGCGGGAAGAATTCGCAACAGAATATTTTTTTGCCATTTTGATCACTTTTTTATATTGTTCTGATTCATTAAAAACTTCTCTGATCGCCTGTACCATCTCTTCAGGATTATCGTATTTAAATATCTCCTGACCGAACGACTCTGTAAATCTTGTCTTGTTGCCCAGGATGGCGCATCCCGCCCCAAGGCATTGAAGGACAGTGCTGCCGACCACTACATGAGGAAGGGGATCCCGGTAATAGATCATAAGGTCTGACGCGTGAAGATACTGGAATACGCGGTCTATCGAAGGGGCCTCTTCCCTTATCTCCATGGGTGTCTTCATTTTTTTCTTCAGTTCATTAAGGCTTTTTATGGTTAACCGGTCTTTGGTCAGGGCCAGGATCATGGATGGATAATCCTTATGCAGAACATCCGTATCCTTGAGAATTTTGAGCACCCGGTGTGTATTGAGGCCAAAGGTAAAAATGATCTTTTTATCCTGGGGCAAATACAGCTTCTCCCTGGCCTCTTTTTTATCACCAGGGATCCAGCTGCTGCAGGGATAGGGTATGATATGGATCTTTTTGGCCGGGTACGCCTTGACAAGGATATCCTTGAACCTCTGATCAAAACAGACAATAGCATCCCAGTCGAACTGGTAGAAAGCCGGGTCTTCCGAGAGATGATTGTCATGATAAACAGAAACGGTCTTGGCCTTTTTTTTAATATGCGTATTAAAGATCTTGTTGAGAAGTTCCTTTGGGACCATGCCGACATCCTCGGCAATAAAATATTCATAGTCATTTGTGATAAAGGGGATGGGGTCCAGCTTTAAAGGATTGTAATTAAAGTGGGTATAGCAGCGCGTGACATACTCTTCATCTTCGCCTGTTATCTGTGTGCCGTGGAACGCATAGGTATAAAAGGAGAAGACCATCAGCTTGTGACCCATTTGAATGAATTCGCGGCCGATGCTTTCACAGTGGAGCGAAGCGCCGGAATCTGTATTCCACCCACCCATAATAGAGATCTTCATATAAACCCTCCTGATATAATGGAAATTAGAGTTTGGTATGTACTGAGTCGTTATTCGTTATAAATATTGGATCTACGGTGGGCTTTGGCCTAAAATCTCTTTAAACACTTTAATAAACTGTCCGGCGATATGTTCTGAAGAATATTTCTTTACGAACTTTGCCGCCTTTTGATTCAGCTCTTTTTTCTTGTTCTCATCTTCTAAGATCTCTTTGAGCTTTAAATGAAGGTCCACGGTATCTGTGTAGTGGATCATCTCATCCGTGAAATTATGAAAAAAATCAGAATGGTTGGGCACAAAGATGGGGCACATGGTACCCAATCCCTGGTAAACCGTGGTGGATACAACAGCATGTTCCCTTATCTGGAACTTGTGGAAGATCGCCGCATCTGAGGCAAAAAGATAATCGTCGAATTTTTCTGTTGTGACCACATCTTCACGACGGATGATCATCCAATCTGAAGGATCAAATTCTTCCAGCATTTCAAGATCATTGGGAATAACCTGCAAAAGCACAGTGTCATCCCTGAGCCCCTTGGGCAGGCTGAGAAGGTAAGGTTGATAACTGCGGTGACCGAAGGAACAGACGATCTTTTTATCCAGCGGCAGGTTCAATTTCTTTCTTGTCTCTTTCTGGTCCTGATGACGGACCTTGTAACAGGGGAAGGGAATGAACAACGCGTCCGGATAAGCCCTCTTTATGAAATCCTGCCGGCGGTCAAAATAGATGATCTTATCAAAATCGATCTTGTAAAATATAGACTGTTCAAAGGGGCGGTTTTCGTGCACCACATGGACCACTTTGGCCTTCTTCCTGATAACCGGCATGATATTAGAAAGAGGATCTATGGGGAGCATGCCGAGATCTTCGACAACAAGGACTTGATAATCCTTGTTGATAAAAGGCCGGGGATCCAAAAAATTAGTGTTCTTCCTAGTGCCGAAGCAACGGATCACAAAAGGTTCATCATCAGCCGTGATCCCTTCACCGTGATAATCATTTTTAAGGAAAGAGAAGACGGTCAGTTCATGGCCCATTTCAAGAAAGGCCTTGCCAAGCGGTTCTGCATGCATGGCCACACCGCTTGATGTGTTCCAGGCTGCCATTAAAGCGATCTTCATAGGGCCGATCCTCCTTTGAACAACAACAAATCTACCACCTTTGGAATTTTTTGTCAATACAAATTATTCAAGCTCGTCCCCTTCTTCAAAGAAAGGCGTGATCTTAACCCAGTCAATATACATATAGCCTGTATCAAATTTCGGCTCACCCACCCAGTTGGGGAACCATATGCCGCACCAGAACTGCCCGGCCACAGTGGGGATCATCTCCTCCAGGGTATAGACCAGTTTACCATCCAGATAAAAATCCACTCGCTGTTTTTCCTTTTTACTTCCCGTGTGCCAGTCGAACCGGAAGATATGATACCTGTCCCTGATATCCGTACCCCAGTCCGCTTCCACGCTGACACTTTCGTTCATGGTATCTCCTATCCATGTGGTCATCAGATCCGAGGTGAAATCCGGCCCGAATATCTCGAAATCGATCTCGTGATTCTTTATAATATACCCTCCCCGCTCAACATTCCCCTGCTCAATGCCTCTCTCATACTCTTTTGTTCCCTTTCGATATTTTCGATAGTAAAAGGTCCAGAACGCGTTAAAGATCCCTTCCGGTTCAGGACAGATCATGGCTTTCACCTCATAACGGCCCGAAGCGAAACGGTCTTTGGTGGCAATGACCGCCCCTACCCTTTTCTTTGTCCCATAATATCCTGTGAAATCCCCTTCATACATATCACCGTGAACTTCCAGCACGGCCATGCCATTGGTCAATTTAACAAGCCCTGGATGAAGACCGCCCCACTCCGTGTGCCCCCACCGTTTCAGATAGCCGGTCGTCCATTTTCCTTTATCCAGTTCTTCGCTGTTGAATGTATCATAGAAAACACCTTTAGCGTTCGTATCCCCGATATCAGGATCGCTTTTATCATCGAAAAATGCGGTTTTTTTACCGGATTCTCCTTTGCCCCCTTTTTCTTCCGGCACGGTCGCGCATTGAAAAAAGAGAAAAAAGAAAATAATGATAGAGAGAAATAAAGCCATCTTTTTTGTAATCGTAAACACTTTATACCTCCTATAGATCATTTATAATATATCAGATTAGGATTGTTAGTCAATAATCCACTTTTTGTAAATAAAAATAAATAATTGATATATAGTTTGACTTGTCTTTATATTTGATTATACTATGACTGTATAAAACCTATAAAAAAGAAAGGATAAGATATGGTAAAAGTCGTCAAAAGAGAGAATGAATCGATAGATGAAACAGTCAAACGGTTCTCGCGAAAAGTCCAGAAAGAAGGCATCACAAAGATCGTAAGAGAGAAAATGTACTATACCAAGCCTTCTAAAAGACGAAGAGAAAAGATGTCAAAAGCCAGAAGGCGTTTGCAGAAGAAACAGAGACGTTATTAGAATAGATCATTTCACTTTTTCCTGTTCTTTTCATCAGGCTTCAAGAAAATGACCTTTAATGCTTCCTTGTTCGAATAATATCAATAATCATCAGAACGATCATCACAAACGAAAATAAAATACCCGCCAGGGAAAGTACAGGGTATCCGAATAACCGCGGTTTAATATTGGTCTGAATAATAAAAAACGAACCTAACAGCACACTGGCCGTAATGATACTGTAGACCAGACGGTTAACGATCCGGTGAAGGTTATCCAGAAGATTGTTCAATTCGGTAAATTCAAATTTTACCTTTAAGCGGCCCTGGCTTATCTTGTCCGATATATCATCCAGCCGCGCGGGCAGGATATTGACCAGGTCATAAAAAGAGATGGCAAACCGTTTTATCTTTTTTGAGATCGTGGCCAGGGAGAATTCCTGCATCAGGAAATCTTTGACAAAAGGTGTTATCTCCTTGATGATCTCAAAATCAGGATCAAGTTTTTTTTCTATCCCCTCCATAGTGACCAGAGTCTTTATTAATAAGAACAGATTGGACGGGATCTTGATCTTGTATTTACTCATTATTTTAAATACATCCTCAAAGATCTCCTGCAGATCGATATCAGCCAGAGAATAGTCATAATAATCGCTGATCATCTCATCCAGTTCGATCTGGAACTCCTGCTTGCTCACTTCGTCTTTCAACATGATCAGCTTGTCCAGATAGATCATAAGCGTTTCCATGTCCTTATTGATCAAAGCCTGTAATAATTTCATCAGGATATACTTTGTGGACTCGTCCAGCCGGCCGGTAAGCCCAAAATCAATAAAAGCGATCTTGTTCTGGTTCAACACGATGATGTTACCGGGATGAGGGTCAGCATGAAAGGAACGATAGTTGAATATCTGATGAAAAATAGACCTTGCGCTGATGCGGGCGATCCTTTTAGGATCGATCTTTTTTTTCCGTAAGGAATCCACATCCGTAATTTTGATCCCTTCCAGTTTTTCCATGACCAGGATCTTTTTTGTCGTGTATTCATCAAACAGACGAGGTATGGTAACATTCTTATCTTTTGAGAAGTATTTGGTAAATTTCTTTATGCTCTTGGATTCCTCCAGGAAATTGATCTCTCTTGAAATGCTTTTTCTGAATTCCCGGATGATCTGAACGGGATCGGCAAAAAGATACTTTGTCAAATAAAGTTCCGATATCCTGGCCAGGTAGAAAAGGATCTCCAGATCGGACTGAATGGTCTCTTCGATCTGCGGCTTCAGGACCTTGATCACAACTTTTGAGCCACTGTGCAGTGTGGCTTCATGGATCTGGGCCAGAGAAGCGGAAGCCAGGGCTTTTGAAGAAATAGATTTGAATATTTTTTCCACCGGCTCGTTCATCTCGTCCTGTATGATCTTTTTGATAATATTGAAAGGAAGGGAAGGCGCTTTGTCCTGGAGTTTTTCCAGTTCTTTGCAAAACGATACGGGAATAAGGTCAGGCCGGGTGCTCAGGATCTGCCCGAACTTGATAAAGGTCGGGCCGAGTTCCTCAAGGATCTTTCTTATGCGCTCCCCCGGGCTGAGATGAAGTATATCCTTGCGCGCTTTTTTAAAGAAAATTCTCAGCTTTATAACTTTCTCGATCCGGGTCTTATCAATAACATAACCGAATCCGTATTTGACCAGAGTACCCAGGATATGGTTCAACCGTTTAATGTTCTTTATGATCCTTTCCGGATAGCGGGCCATTATTTTTTCTTTTTCTGAGCGGCTTTGAGTTTTGTTATTTCGGCCTTTAAATCATCAACTTCTTTTTTTGTGGCCAGGTTCATCTTTTTTAAGGCGTTCTCCAGGCCTTTCTGTATCTTCTTATCCAGATCGCTTTTGGCGGCTTCGCCCTTTTTTATCAGTTCATTGAAAAGTTTTTGCGCTTCTTTCTGGCCTATCTTTCCCTGTTTTTCCAGCTCCACCACGGTTTTTTTTACCGCTTCTTTCGTGAGAACCAGGGCGCCCAGACCCAGCTCTATTAATTTTTTACCTAAATCAGCCATTGCATACCTCCTTTTAAAAAGTACAACCATAATTAAACAAGATATAGTGGTATGTCAAGAAATTTTATCCGACGATCAGGATGGTCGTCGGATCAAATCTATCAAGGATGGTAAAGATTTGATCACTGCTTTTGAGATTATTCAATAGGACGATCATCAAATCCTAGCCTTCCTGTCCCGTGGGATTTCGAAGAAATCCCCGGGATTAAATCCCCGAAATCCTTCGGATTTCAGGGGAGCGGATTTGACCCGACTCGCTTCCTGCGAGTTGTAGCTCTTGCATCTTTTAATTTCGTTCTTATATAAAAAACAGAAGAAAAAACAGGAGGTGATCATGATGAAAATCAAAAAATATGACAATCCCGAGACCAGGATAAGGTCTCTGGGTGATTATCTCAATTCCATTTTCGACGATGATCTTTTAGAAAGACCATTTGCTCTTTATCCTTTATTCAGAGGAAAAAAATGGGAACCGAAGGTAGAGGTGGAAGAGAATGAAAAAGAATATATCGTAAAAGCGGAACTGGCCGGTGTAAAAGAAAAAAACCTGGATGTATCACTCAATGATCACACCTTTACCATCAAAGCGGAAAGAAAAGAAGAAACAAAAGAAAAGAAAAAAGACAAAGAAGAGTATACGGAAAAAGTATACGGGTCCTTTACCCGTTCATTCACCCTGCCTTCTGATGTGGACGAAGAGAAAATAACCGCGAAATATAAGAATGGTCTTCTGGAAGTCATCATCCCCAAGGATGAAAAAAAAACGCAAGTAAAAAAGATCAAAGTCGAAGCATAACCAACGCAAGGGAAGGGGCGGTCTCTTTTTCAAGAGCCGTCCCTTTTTTTTCTAACCATTTTCTTAAAAATTCCAATAATTATAATAGAGCGCTATGAAAACGAAACACCTGATCTTTTTTCTGGTCTTGAGTCTCTTGTTCTCTTGTGCACAAAAATCCGCTTATCTTTTTTTAAATGAGTCTGTCACAGACAAACTTGATAAAGATGAAAAGCGGATCCATCAGATGATCATCAAGGTCCTTGATAAAATGTCCCTTGACGAAATGGCCGCCCAGATGATCATCAGTTATCCTGATAAGGATATCATCGAGATGGGGATCGGCGGCGTGATCCTGTTCCATCATCATATTCATGATGAGGACAGCGTTAAAAAATTAATACAAAATTATAACCAGTGGTCGGATATTCCCCTGCTGGTGATGCTGGACCAGGAAGGGGGGCAGGTCAATCCTTTAAAGAATATGGGCCGGTACAAAAGAATGCCTTCGGCCAGAAGAATGGCCGGATGGGATGATTCCAGGATTTTACAATACAACCGAAAGCTGGGTGATTATTTAAAAGGTCTCAGGATCAATATGGTCCTGGCCCCCTGCCTTGATGTATCCTCCCCGGGATCGCTTATGCATAAATTGCAGAGAAGTTTTTCCGATCAACCGCTCGTGGTTAAACGAAAGGGAGGAGCCTTTGCCAGCGGATTATATAACGATATGATCGTTATCGGAAAACATTTCCCCGGATACGGGGAAGCCAGGATGAATTCGGATATCTCACTGGTTCATTATGAGATCAATGAACAACAACTTGACGAATATGTGGATGTGTATAAGGATGTTTCCGAGTATCTGGACGGTATAATGATGTCCAGCATTATCTATAAAAATAACAGCGTTAAACCCGCCGTCTTTTCTGAAGAATTCGTGGCCCGGGCCAGAAAGATACTGCCCCATGGCCTGATCATCACAGATGATATCCAGGCCCGTTCGATCAGAGATTTTATAAGAAAATATTTAAAAGAGAATGACCTGACCATAGAAAATGAGACCATTGTCCAATCTAAAAAAAGTCCCTACTGCTGGCCCTTTACTGTATCAGAGATTAAATTCATCGTGGATATGGCCTTTGATGCCGGTCTGACCCAGCTTTTAACCCTTGATCCTCTGAAAGCCATCTACATTAAACATTTCATCAAGGAGAAAGTACAGGACAATCCTGAGGATCTGAAAAAACTGAAGCATAATGTTTATCTTGTGTTACGAAAAAAGATCAAAGTCTATCCGCAATATTTTATAGACGAAAAGTTCCTCGCCCTAAAAGAGGCCACGGACAGGGAATAATGTCGTAGTAATAGAATATTCTTCTCGAGTATGCTCCCTATCCAGAGCACTAGGTTAGTACTTTTTAACCTTTTCCCCAAAAAATGGTCTAATTCTAATGAATCGGGTCTTACTGTGCTAAAAATTTTATTTGATTTTATATAAATAAAGCATTAAAATTGTACTGGTTTAACTGGCAAGAAAATCATTATGTGGGAAAAAGTAATAGAATATTTTTCAAGGCGCCACCTTCTGACAAATTTTATCGTGCTGGTTGTCTTTATCTGCGGCATTTTTCTCTGGCACAAGACCGGGAAAGAAGAAATGCCCGATGTCTCTTTTGATTTTTTAAGGATTTCGGCCAGTTATCCGGGCGCTTCGCCCGAGGATGTGGAGCACTTTATCACCAAACCCATTGAGGATGAGATCAGGGGCGTCGACGGTGTCTACAGTGTGAAAAGCACCTCCAGCGTGGGTCGATGCAGTATCTCAGTGGAACTCGAGCCCGGCAATCCGGACCGTGACGAGACCATAACCGAAATAAAAGATATCGTCCTGAATGTAGACCTGCCTGCCGAGCTCCCGGACGATCCAAGTGTCAGGGAATTCAAGACCACAAGAAGAGCCATTATTGATGTGGCTCTGATCAATACCAATAAACACCTTCTTGATAATGAATCACGGCATCTGCTTCAAACCTATGCGCTGGCTTTAGAAAATCAGCTGCTCAACTTGAGCGAGGTGAACAGCATTAACCGTTCCGGCTATCTCAAGCCTGAGATCCAGATCAAAGCCTATCCTGAAAAGCTGATCAGGTATAATATTCCGTTCAACAAGGTAATGAACGAGATCATCAAGAACAACGTCCGTCAGCCGGCCGGCAGCATTGATGATAAACAGGAATCCAAGGTCACGCTCGTGGCTGAAATGGACAATGTTGAAAAATTTAAAAAATTGATCGTTCAGGGCACATTCGAAGGCCAGGCGATCCGTCTGTCCCAGATCGCCGGGGTCACTAACGGATTTGAAAAGACCGACTCCATCATCAAGATCAACGGGCATGAAGGCCTTTTTTTGAATGTTGTGAAAAGCAGCTCTTACGGTATTCTGGAAGCGGTTGATGCGGTAAAAGCCACTGTTGAAAATTTTCAAAAGAACAGTCTGAAAAACAGCCCTGTTAAAGTTGTGCTTTTAGATAATGAATCCATAAGTGTAAGGAAAAGGCTTTCTTTGATCGGAACGAACGGAGCCATTGGTTTTACGCTTATTCTTATCATGCTCTTTCTTTTCCTTGATGCCCGGTCCAGTTTCTGGGTGGCCATGGGGATCCCCTTTACCTTCTGCTTCACCATGATCATCGTTAACCTGATGGGATACACCATCAATAATATCACTCTGTCCGCTGTGATCATTGTCATGGGTATGATCGTTGATGACGCTATCGTTGTTTCAGAAAATATATCCCGGCTCAAGTCCCAAGGCATGGCTGAAGACAAGGCGGTCGTTAAAGGCACATCCTTTGTCTTTCTTCCGGTCGTGGCCAGTATTGTGACGACCTGTGTGGCCTTTCTGCCGCTTTTTGCTTTTTCCGGACGGTTCGCCCAGATGACAAAATTCATCCCCCCTATTGTCTTTATCATGCTGGGAGCCAGTCTTTTTGAATCCATATTCATTCTGCCGGCCCACATGAACCTGCACTGGCCAAAACCTTTACGATCAATCTTTGCCATGACCCTGCAACCTGTCTTTCAAAACCTACTCGGAAAAAGGAAACAGAGAAAAAAGGAAAATTTCGAAAAACGGCACTGGTTCCATGCTGTTGAAGATATCTATGGAAAGATCATTTACAGGATATTAAAGTACAAGGCTATTGTCTTTGCCGTCTTTTTCGCTCTTTTGATCATCTCCGCTTTTATCTTTACAAAGAAAATGAAATTCGTTCTTTTTCCCAATGAAGAGACAACACAATTACATCTTGTGGGTGAAGCGCCTGAAGGCACAAAAAGGTATGATACCGCCGACTTATCCAAACCCGTTGAAAACATCTTTGATTCCTATATGGGGAAAGAGGTTATTGGTTTCCGCACCACCATCGCTCAGAGCCGGCGCGGGGGCGCTGTGGAAGAGAACAAGATGTCCATGAACATCGAGATCCTTTCCAGGGAAGAGCGGGATAAAACCATGAATCAGCTGTTAAAAGAGTGGAATGATAAATTAAAGAACATTAAAGGGTTTACAAAATTAGAGTTCTCAAAACAGAGATGGGGACAGTCCAGCGGAAGTCCCATTGAGATCCGGATCCAGGAAAATGACAATATGAAACGGGAAAAAGTTTCAGATATGCTGGCCATTCTGATGAGACAGCATAAATCTTTGACCAATGTCGAGATCGAGCGGCCCATGAAAAATCCCGAGTATAAGGTTGACCTTCAGCGTGACAAAGTCAAACGGCTCGGTATCAATCCGGAGAGTATCGGCTCAACATTGCGCGCTCTTTTAGAAGGGACGGTCCTGTATGAATTGACCGGGGGGGATGAAAAGGTCGATGTCAGGTTTACAGCCATTGAGCAGGCCAAGAATAATATTTACAAGGTCCTTAATGTGCCGGTCGAAAATGAAGGGAACTATCTTGTTCCCCTGACGGATATTGTCAATATACAAAAAATTGTTACTCCTAATGCGATCAACAGGGAAGATCTGAAGAGGACCACCACCATTTTTGCCGGGATAAATGAAAGGATAAGACAGACGCCTCTGGAAATAGCCGAATATTTTGAAAAGAACATATTCCCCAGGATCATGTCCCAATTCCCCACCACCGTGCTTTCTTTTGCCGGGGAAGTCAAAGATACCAGAGAATCTAAAAGCGATTTTTCAATTGCCATCATTCTGGTCATTTTCCTTATTTACATTATCCTGGCTTTGCTTTTAAATTCCCTATACAAGCCCATTATTATCATGATGGCCATTCCCTTCGGGGCGGTTGGCATTATTCTGGCTTTCTGGCTTCATGGCATGACTGTTTTCGGCTTTTTCGCCGGCATTGGCGCTTTAGGTCTGGCCGGGGTAGTGGTGAATGATTCTATTGTTATGCTTGCCAAGCTGGAAAAGGAATTCGATAAAAAAAAGCATAAAGAATTATCTGATAAACAGATCGCTGATATTGCCAAAACACGCCTGCGTGCCGTATTGTTGACCACGCTGACGACGGTAGCCGGGCTTTTGCCCACGGCTTATGGTTTTGCCGGATATGATGCGATGCTGGCAGAAATGATGCTGGCGCTTGCCTGGGGTCTATTATTCGGGACATTCATCACACTGATCCTTGTCCCCTCGCTTTACAGCCAGATGATGGATATAAGGCACTGGTTTACATCTGCCTATAAGAAAATGGAGTCCAACGTATGAAGAAAAGCAAAATATATATCCTTTCCCTTTTACTCTTTATCTCTTCTTCTCTTCCGGCCAATTCCAGAGAAAAGATCCTCACCCTTCACGGATTTATCACGCTGGCCTGCGAAAAAGACAAGGTATTCGAAGAGATCCTGAAAGACGAGATGACCCTGCAGTATCAGGAAAACCTGGCCCTTCCCCAGCATGATCTTATCCTGTCCGTGAAAGGACAGTATGACTTTGCCCTGGGAGAGGCAGGGGAAAGCGGGCCACAGGCCACTGTCGGGCTTTCCAAACTTTTTCCTTCGATCGGAACCACTGTTTCAGCAGAATACAACTCTACCTTTTACAGTATCGTGGATAGCAGCCGTTCGGAACTCAATTTGTCCCTTTCCCAGCCCATAGCCAGAAATGCTTTTGGCAGAGCCAACCGTCTTCTATCCCAGATCACAGGCCTGGAAGTCGCAATAGCCTCACATCAGATCGTGGAGGCCTATGAGGATTATCTGGCCGGCCTTATCAGGACCTATTACAGCTGGTATTCAGCTTATGCGAATTGGCAGACCGCCAGCTCATCTTACCAGAAGAATGTGAAACTTTTAGATAATATAAAAGCCAGGAAAAGGAGCAAGATCGCTCTTCAAACTGATGTCAACAAGATCAATCTTCAGGTTCTCGAAAAAAAAGGGAATCTGGTCTCTTTATCCAATGATTATCAGAGCATCCTCAACATGGTAAAACAGGCTATTGCTCATCAGGACAGGGAAATACTGGTACCGGATCAACCCATCCCTTATAAAAAGCAAGATATTTCCTTTGAAAAAGATTATGACAATTTTGTTTTAAACAGCCGGACTTATAATATGCTGAGGCTTCTGGACAAAAAAAGCGAACTGGATGTTGACAGATACGCTGATGACCTTTTACCCTCAGCCAATCTTCTTCTCGGGTATACTATTGAAGGCGCTGATTTTTCTCTAAAAACAGAAGAAAGCAAGGCGTACTTGGGTATTTCCCTGCAGTATCCTTTGCCGGGACACAAGGAGAAAGCCAATTATGAAATATCAAAGATCGAGCAACAGAAAACAGCTCTGTCCGCCACCAATAAAGACAGGCAGCTCTTAACCGACTTGAGGAATCTGTATCAGGAAATAGAAAAAGAGAGAAAATTGATCGAACTGGCTGACAAAAAAATCGAACTGGCTGAAGACATTGCCATTGATGAGCGAAAAAATTATTCCTACGG
>JAFGFC010000167.1 GCA_016931325.1 Spirochaetota bacterium
AAAATTTCCAGGATAAAGTCTCCCTAGAAATCGTGAAACGATTTCCGGGATTAAATCTCGGAAATTTTTTTAGTAAAAATTTCTCGAGACTTGAAATCCTTTCCCTGAGAAATTCGGAGAATTTCCAGGGCTTTGTACCCGAAATTCCGCAGGAATTTCAGGGTGTAGGATTTCTAAGGAGATCAAATCCCAATGGATGGTTTGGATTTGAGCAAATCGTTTATCGTTCAATAATATAAATAAACATTGAACGTAAAACGATAAACTACCCCACATTTCATTTTCAAATAGTATTTTAAAAATAATCTGTAATACTTATTATAGTTGACTTTTTTTCCAAAAGAAATAATATTAAAGCAATAAAAACGGGCTGTGGCGCAGCTTGGTTTAGCGCGCTTGAATGGGGTTCAAGAGGTCGCGGGTTCGAATCCCGCCAGCCCGAATAATAGGGAAAGTTCTGATTTTTAAATAATTGAATTATTTCCTGATCACTCTGCATCTATTAAAAATAAGAACCGCCCCATTCCGGCAAATCTATGAATATATTGATAACAAATGATGATGGCATCCATGCCAGGGGATTGAACGTTCTTTATAAAAAAGTCAAGCCAATGGCTGAACGTACGGTCATCATGGTACCGGACAGAGAACGGAGCGCCGCCAGTCAGTCCATTACACTGCACTCTCCTATCCGGATGAAAAAGATAAAGAAAGACATCTTTACCATTGACGGAACTCCAGCAGACTGCGTCTACCTTACGGCTCTCAAGGCTATTGACTTCCAGCCTGATATTGTCATTTCAGGCATTAATAGAGGTCCTAATATGGGAGAAGATATTGTTTATTCAGGCACAGTGGCGGCTGCTATTGAAGCTACTTTTGCCGGTTTTGTCTCTTTTGCCATATCGATCGATGCCATAAAAGGAAAGATCTATTTTGAATCAGCCGCCCGTATCGCGCAAATTTTAGTAAGTAAAATGGAACATGCGCCTTTACCCAAAGGGATCGTGCTGAATGTTAATGTTCCCAATCTGCCGCAGGACAAAATAAAACAGATCAAGATCACGTCTCTGGGAAGCCGGAAATATCTTGACAAATTAATAAAGCGAAAAGATCCGAAAGGCAATCCTTATTTCTGGTTTAGCGGGAATGAGGTTAAATGGGAAGAAAAATCTGAAACTGACTTTTACGAAGTAAAAAAGGGGAATATATCTATAACCCCTTTGCATTTGGACCTGACCGCTTATGATGTTATAAAAAAATTAAAAAAATGGAGATTACATTATGGCTAACTTAATCTTAAAAAACGGATTAAAAGCCTACCAGGAGGGTCATTTTAAAAGTGCCATCAAATACTTTTCAAAACTGGAAAATGATGACAAAAAGGACTACTACCTTGGACTATCTTATGTGAGATTAAGGGATTATGAGTCGGCTACTTATCATTTAAACAATTATCTCAATAAAGAGACTGATTACAAGCTCATGACCCAGATCTTGTTTGTTCTGGGTTATATCTTTGCCCAAAAAGGCCAGTATAGCAAATCCAAGAAATACTTTCAGAAATCACTGGATCTGGATTTTAATAACTCCAAAGCGTATGCGGCCCTGGGCTATGTTTTTTATAAACAAAAGAATTTCGATGAGGCCATCCGGGCTTTGAAAAAAGCCATTGAAATAGATGAACGTAATGCCACAGCTCATAATTCACTGGGTTATATTTACGCTGATATCAATATGAAGCTGGAAGAATCGATCATGCAATGTGAAATCGCGGTCAAGATAAAGCCCAATTATGCGGCTTACCTTGACAGCCTTGGTTACGCTCATTTCAAAAAAGGCAACATTAAAAAAGCCAAAGAATATCTATCCAAGGCTATGGAAATGATGCCTGAAAATGAGGAAATACAGGAGCATTTTCGTAACGTTGTTATCAAAGATATGTCCAGGAAAAAAGAAAAAATCGATTAAATTTTTATTGACTTTGTATATTAATAATATAATATATAGAGAATTTTCATTCATATGAGGTAAATAATGTTTTGGATATTGGATTTTCTTGTAAATGGTCACCTGTCCATGGGATTTATTTTTCTTGTCTATGTATGGTTCCTTTTTACGCTGCGCTGGTTCTATTCCAGAAGATACAAGCCTATCCTTGAACCTTATTTTGAAAAAATATCTGTTATTATACCTGTTTATAATGAAAACCTCAAGCTTTTTAACCGGTGTTTAAAAAGCATCCATGAAGAACATCCCGATGAGATCATCGTGGTCATAAACGGAGTCGGTAACGATGAACCAATATATACTCAGATCGCATCAAGATATAAAGCCAAGACATTCAGCCTGCCACAGGCCGCTAAAAGGCCGGCTACGGCATTGGGGATAAAAGAAGCCAAAAATGATATTCTTCTTATCCTTGACAGTGACACGGTCCTGACAAAAGGTTCCTTAAAGGAACTTTTAAAACCTTTTGGAAACCCCAATGTCGGCGGAGCCACGGTCACACAATCGATCATTAATGCTCAGGTCTCTATTGTCCGCAAGTTCGCCGGCTGGATGGAGGATCTGAGATTTGCTTTAAATCACAGGGCCCAGAGCAGCTTTGGCGCTGTGGGCTGTTTGCCGGGCCGGGCTATCGCTTTTAGAAAAAAACTGATCATGCCCTATCTGAATGACTTTGTGAATGAAAAATTTTTAGGCAATTATTGTACCAGCGGTGATGACCGCTTTCTCACCTCAACAGTCCTTAAACAGGGATATAAGACCGTTCTGCAGGCCACAGCCCAGATCTATACCAATTGTCCTGATACTTTTACAGGCTTTTTAAAACAGCAGTTGAGATGGGCCCGTTCCTCTCAGCGTGAGACCCTGCTTTCTTTAGGATGGCTTTATAAATATCCCTTTACTTTTTTTATGTTTGTAACTGATATTATCACGCCATTCTTCTTTGCTCTGGTAGAGTTCTCTATCATACGATACCTTGTGACTTTTGGTTTTGAATTTACCACGGTTTCCAAGTTCATGGTGGATATTTTTCTTTCTCTGTTTGCCATGAACATTTCTCTTGGGCTGAGGCAAATGCCACATCTTAAAAAGCATCCGGGAGACCTTTTGTTCCTTCCTGTTTACACATTATTTGTTACACTGATCATGTCACCTTTGAGGGTCCTTGGTTTCTTTACCATGGCCAATCAGAGATGGATGTCCCGCGATGTTATCTGGAGCGATGGCACAAAACCAGACAAGGTCAATGTTCAACAATAATAATTGTTTCAGAACATTGAAAAGTATTTTATTTTGAATAATGTTAAAAAAAACCGATTTAAACAAGCAGGGTCTTAAAGATTTTCTCTACCATTTTTTTATCATTTGGAACTTGCTTATTATCGCTCTTTTAATCATTCTTCATTTTAATATCAGGATACTGCGTTTTGAAAAAGTTAAAATCAAACCCAAATCTCTGGATCAATGGGGTAAATTCCAGTTATTCTGGAAAAGCGACAAGGATCGACAGGATATCGGCTCTTTTATCTATTCTCTGGGCATTGTTGACCTTAATCATGATAAAATTAAAGATATCATCGCCCTTTCTTCTTCCGGGACAATATCCGGATTAAACGGGAAAAACGGCATCAGTTACTTTGCCATTGAACAGATTCCTCCTGTCTGGCACGTCAAGATCGTTCCTGGAAAATCTCCCTGTATTTTACTTCTTGATGCCAGGTCCAATATTAAATGCCTCTCTGATAAAGGCAAACAATTATGGAAAATACACGGGGCAGGTGAAATGGTCTCTTTTTCCCTTGCCGCCAGAAAAGATAAAGGATTTATTATGCCTGTTAATTTTACCAAAGGACTTTTATTTGCCGACACATCCGGAAAAATCCTTTTCCAGAACGCCTCTTTTAATCATCCACTTTTTACCGAGGTCGTAACCTATGATTTCAATAATGATAATAACGACGACATCCTTGTTGGAGACACCAGGTCAGTCTATTGCCTTGATGGTGTAACTGGTAATATCCTCTGGTATAAAAACGTCCACTACCTTTATCCTGGAAAATTCTCTATTATTAACGGGAAGGATGATGAGGTTTATATCCTTGTGCCTCTTTATAACGGGAACCTTGTCGTTTTAAATAAAGCGGGAGTCGATGTCTGGAAACTCGACCTGGGAGAAAATCTTGTTGACGCGCCTGTTGTCTACAGGAATAAGGATGATGAGTACTGTTTTGTGCAATCCACCAAAAGCGGCCGGATGGCGGCGTTCAATTTCTCAAGCCGTGATAAAATATGGACAAAAGACTCAGAATCGTCTCCTGTCAAACTGGCTGTATGCGATTTTAATTTTGATGATGCCCCTGAAGTTGTCAGTATAAGTCAAAATGGCCTGGTGAAGATCATCAATGGCAGCGATGGCCATACCATAGACTCATGGCAGGCCCTTGAACATGATCAAGAAAATATTGTATCAAATCTGGTTATTGACGATATGGATAATGACGGGAATTTTGAAATAACGTTTGCTTCGGACCGTGGCAATGTATACGTCTATAGCTATAAAGTGTTCAAGAAATTCAATATCTGGAAACTATTTTTAGGCAAAAAAGGGAAATGGGATTTTTATGGCGGAAACATTAAAGGAAGCTCCAAGTTCCACTGAAAAGATCAGTATTCCTGACAGGTTTTTTAAATTCAAGATCTTTCAGTCTGTTCTTGTACCGGTTGTCATTATTTTTATCATCCTTTTACTCCTTTTCTCTGTTTTTTTCTACTTTAACTACCGGGGTAATGAACAATTTATGCAAAATTATCGCTCAACCTGCTTGCACCTGGCCGCCAACAGGTTAAAACCGGTGCAAGAGGAACAGGAAATAAAAAGCGCCCTGGATCATTTCCGCGGGGTCACCTGGATAAAATCAGTATTTGTGACCGATCCGAGGGGTTTTTTATTGTATCATTCTCAAAAATCAACTGAAAAAGAACAATATGGTAAAAAATTACCCGACGTCTATAAATTTATTTATGAGCATCTCTGGCAGTTCAGATCTGATAACACACCCATACCCGTAGAACGATCTTTTATCAAAGAATTCTCTTATGTTGCGGGTCTCCCGATATATGACCCGGAAACAAAAAAGATCAGATTTATTCTTTCCATAAGCTTTGACCGATTCATGTTCCGTCCTCTTATATTAAAAAGAATCGATCTGCCCTGGTATTTTTTCTTTATAGAATTGGGGATGATAACCTTTTTTACAATATTGATAAGTCTGATCACAATCGTAATTTTTCTGAGTATCCATTACAAAACCAATGTAAAAAATCTGCGTTATATCCTTTTAAACCTGCATAAAATTAATGTTAATGAGCTTCCCCAGTCCCTTGAATTTAATCAGAATAGATTTAAACATAATATTGTAGGGGAGTATCTCACGTTCGTCAATGCCCTTTTAGATAATTTCTATAAAAGGCTGCAATACGAGATAAAACGCAGTGAGGAGCTGAGAAAAGTTGTGCCGCCTCTGACCCTTAAAAAAGACTATCTGCCTTTGGAAAAAGTTACTGTCAAACAAAAAAAATCCAACCTGGCCAGGCAGCTGTGGGATCTCTATTTCAAAGATGAAAAAATAGGGGCGCTGGAAAATTACTCGGCCGGTTTATATCATTTTAAAAAAGAGGAACCCTCCATTGTTTTCCGCTTTATCAATATTTCCGCTGATAAAAAGGGATTTTTTATCGGAGAAATGAAAGAAAAAGACAGCCAGAAAAGGGCTTTTTTGATCTCTTTTATCAACTATTTTACAAATCACCGGCTGGAAAATATTGAATCCCCTGTTCGTTATCTTGAATATATGAATAACCTCTTAAATCGCTTTGGATATTCTGAATTGCAGATCGACGCCAGCTATACCGTATTGAACATAAAAAATCACTTTATAGAGACCAGTTCCACAAAGATCTCTCCCGCTATTTTATTTAAAGCCTCTGACAATGAGGCCACTTACCATCAGTTTGAGGGATTATCCCTTGGCGAAAGATGGGGAGATGAATTTTTGCATAATTTAAAACAGGAAAGTTTTAAATTCTCTGAGAATGATACTCTCGTCATCGTGAACAGGGCTATTGATAATCTTGTGAACTTTGATGGCTATTCTTACGGTGTGCATAATATTGTCAAGATCCTCAGTGAGAATTCCCCGGCTGTGTCAGAGGTATATATCAATAAAATAACCGAGTCAATGAAAAATTTTTCCATTGATTTTTCTACTATAGATGATCTGATCGTTCTCGTCATTAAAAGAAATCAAAAATGATTTTAAATAAATACAATACGTTTACGGTTTTCTTATATTTAATTATCTTACTGGTTCTGGTTAACACAATAATATTTTATTTTATTTTAGGTCCCGGCATATTATTGATCCTTATGGCAGGGATCATGATCACGGCTGTTTTATACTTTATCATGATAAAATCTCCTTTATCTTCTGGTATAAAAACCTCAGGGGCAGATAAACAGTATGAGATTAAGGATTTGAGTGAAAGCGATCAAAAGATGGAGAAACTTGAAGAAAAAAATTATTTCCTCCACAAGCGTATTATTCTTATCCAGGTTTTTGTTATCTTTATTTTATTATTAATCCTTATTATCAGACTTCTTTCTGCCGGAGGTTGATCACATGCTTTACCCCTTAAAGTTCAAACCCATATTTAAAGAAAAAATATGGGGTGGAGATAACTTGCTTAAATGCCTTGATAAAAATATTGAAAAGAAAAGTAAGATAGGGGAATCCTGGGAAATTTCTGATCGCGATGATGATAGCAGCGTGATCATCAATGGAGAATTAAGAGGGGAAACCCTGACCGATGTTTTGAAAAAATACGGGAGAAAATTGATCGGTAGCAAGCCTGAGGATCAATTTTTAAAGCGGTTCCCGCTTTTAATAAAATTTATTGATGCCAACGATAAACTCTCCGTGCAGGTCCATCCCAATGACAAATATGCATCCAAACACGAAAAGGGTGAATTTGGAAAAACGGAAATGTGGTATATTGTCCATGCCAAACCCGGAGCCTATCTTATCTCCGGTTTGAAAACAGGGACCACCAAACAGCAGTTCAAGAAACTTTTAGAAAAAAACGATCTGGAAGGAGTCCTCAATAAAGTAAAAGTTAAAACCGGAGATGTGATATTTATTCCGGCAGGCCGGGTACATGCCATCATGCCCGGGATCGTGATCAATGAAATACAGCAAAATTCTGACATTACCTACCGGGTTTATGATTGGGGCAGAAGAGGATTTGACGGGAAAGCCAGGCCACTGCATGTAAGTAAGGCTCTGGACGTGATCAATTTTGATGACTTTTCTCCCCAGACAGCCCGTTTACATTTTACCCAGGTGGGCACGAATGTGATGTCCATACTGGCCAGATGCCTCTATTTTCAGGTTGAAAAATATATTCTGAATGAAAAAATGAAATTCATCTCGGACCAGAGTTCATTCAATATATTCAGTGTGGTTGATGGCAATGCTGTCCTCAACTGGGAAACAAAGGAGCTTGTCATGAATAAAGGGGAAACAATCCTTATCCCGGCTGAAATCACTTCTTTTGCCATTTATCCACAGCCTGTCGTTACTTTGATCAGAACGACCGTATGATAAAATCCTTTTATCATACAGGCAAAGATAAAGTCCGGGTATTCATTATTTCTATCCATGAAAAATATCTATAAAAACGGTTTATTTATTAAAAATCTTGATCTATCCAGGATCACCTCCTTTAAAACAGGAGGAAAGGCAAAATTCTATTTCATTCCAGATGATCTGGATTCTTTAAAGCAGATATTAAAACATACTTCGTCCCGAGTATTCATTATCGGGAACGCGACCAATCTTCTGGTCAGCGATAAAGGTTTTAATGGATTGATCATCAACCTGAAAGGGTTCACCAATTACATTTCCCGAAAGAATAATTGTCTTATTGCCGGCGCATCTGTCAGCCTTTCAAGCCTTATTGATTACTCTATCCACAATGGCCTTGAAGGCCTGGAAAAGCTCAGCGGTATACCGGGAACTCTGGGCGGCGCTCTTTTTATGAACGCCGGCGCTTTTGGCCAGGAGATCGGGAATGTTGTGGATCATGTGAAAGTGCTCAGTTATAAAGGCCAGGAGAAAATTCTGTTCAGAAAAGATATAAAATTCCTGTACAGACGTTCAGAGCCTCTGGACAAATATATCATTCTTGAAGGGGTTTTACGCCTTTCTCCGGGTCATAAAAATGCTCTTTTAAAAGAACACAACAGGATCATTGAACAACGCTGGAAAAAGCAACCCCTTGATCATCCTTCCGCCGGGAGTGTCTTTAAAAGGCCAGAGAAGGGGTATGCCGGTGAATGGATCGAAAAAGCCGGTCTTAAAGGGTTTCAAAAGGGTCAGGCCAGAGTTTCCGAAAAGCATGCTAATTTTATTATTAATTCGGGAAAGGCCAGATCTCAGGATATCTATGATCTAATTACATATATCCAAAATGAAGTATACAATCAATTTAAAATAAAACTGGAACCGGAAATAATATTTTTGGGTTTTAAAAACTAAATTTGAAACGTTCTCTTAATTTTTTAAATCCTTCTGCCCTGAAATCCCTCAAATCTTTGTTTTAAACCACAGAGAACCCCGGGGCCTTTGGAAATTGTGACGATTTCTTATGGTGCCGGTGCACAGCGTAATATT
>JAFGFC010000168.1 GCA_016931325.1 Spirochaetota bacterium
ATCCACAATTTTTTTCCCGCCAAAAAAAAAGTAATAGCCAATTAATAAAAACAACAGGGCTGTTATAACATCTGTTATATTATAAACAGACAGAAATTTTTGATAGGCGCTTTTAAAGATCATCTGGGCAATAACCTTGACGCTGCTGGCTATGCCTTTTATAAGGCATACTATCCCGATGATCCTCATCACCAGTGTAAAAAGGGACCTCTCATTCCGCTCGGTTATCATAAATGATACCTTTTTATCTGTTTTGACAAAGATCCGGGATAAAAGTTCCCCATATTTTAATAAAATATAGGCTATCACAAAAGAAAGGACTGGAAAAATGATCATGAAGATGAGGCTCCATGAACTGTAAAGAAGCGAATCGCTTATTAAGAGAGACACAGCGATGGCTATCTGGGGGAATCCCAGAACAGTATAGATAATAAATCCCAGTCCCAGTATCCTGCAGATAAAAGCGAATAGTTCACTTTTTTTCATAGCCCTTAATATACCAAATAAAAATACAATGACAAACAAAAACTGGGGTTATAAATCCTGTATTTAAAATTTCACAATGAATAAACCATATACCTAGCTAAAAGAAAGTATTTTAATTCTTGCTCTTACGATCTACTCGTCAATGATTAACTAAAAGGTTAATCATTGACTTAGTGCGCGATATATACTTTGTAAGAATAGATTATCTTTTCTTTTTTCCCGGCTTTGATAACTGTGTCCCATCTGATCTCAGACCTTGAATTGATCCCCTGTAAAGCCTCGGCGACCTTTTTTGATTTGCCATTATGACTTGTTTCTATGACCTGGCCTGTTACGGTCTTTGTGATCTCCATATTGACGTTTTTTTCCTTCCTGTTATTTATAGAAAGTTCTCCTTTAATGGTAACCAGGTCATAGGTCCGGTATTTGATTTTCAGGTCCCTTTGCCTTTTGATCTCATATTCCTTCCGGTCCACTTTCACATCAGAAGCCACGGTTAATTTCAGTTCAGCCTTTGTGCCCCGTGGTGTATAATTGATCATATCCTGGGCCAGCGGTTTCCAGCCGGAGACCGTAAAAGCAGGGGCCGTGGTCCAGGGGTAAGAAGTTGAGTTATTCAATTTTATCACATGCCAAACCTGTTCCCTCTCTCTGCTCTGTTGCGACCGGCTGTACCCGCTGTAATCCACCATGGTGGTATCAGGGACATCCCACTTGAATATATGTTTATATTCCACTTTCTCGGAGAAAATATGATAATCAGCCCTTTCGCCTCTGTTCAATCTGACACCCTGTTTTTTATAAAGGAAAAGGTCTTCCTCTGATTCACCCGGCATCCCTTTGATGGCGTCGTAACCAAAATCAATCCCGCCAGGTTCCTCTTCACTCTCAAAAGAAGCGCTCTGTCTCATGATATTGGCCATATGACCGTAGGACCTTACATCTCTTCGTCCGGATTCAAGTGAAGAGATAAACTGATTGATCTGTTCTTCCATGGCCATGGGGGACAATATATTGGCATACAGAAAATTGGGGTAACCCACCACAAAATAGATATCAACATCCTCCATGTCCTCAATATCATTGATGACCGTGGCTTTCATGGTAATTCTTGCTCGTTCAGGGTCCTCGATGTTGATAAGGTAACTGGGTATCCAGCTGATACCTTTCTGAAGGTAGGACAGGCTGACCCTTGTTTCTTTGTCTTTTGCAGAGACTTTAAACTTGATCTTTTTGGCTTTTTCCATAGCCGGATACTTTTCATTAACGTCGGAAGGGAAATCAACTTTGGCAATACTGTGTTTGTTAAGAGCGACAATACCATCACCTGTCTGGATAATAACTAGGCTGGATGCTTTAAACTGGGGCTGGGGAACATATCTGCCGCTGAAATCATATTGCAAGTCCCCTGGAAATGTTCTGTCATCCGGCACAGATTTTATCTTTCCTTCAATCGTTTTATCCCCATAGGTAATAACAGCCTTCTTGCCGATATTCGCTTTTAAAAGTTCCGCTATATCAACAGCCTCATAGTTCGTTTTTCTCTCTTCTTTATATCCGATCACTTCTTCAAAAATAACACCTTTGTCCGGGGAACCGACCCATACAGAACCCAGTGTGGCCAGCGGGACGTCCTCGGTCACAGCCAAGCCGTTCTTGAAAACCACTTTCCCGTCCCTGATAAAGAACCCCAGGCCATTCTTAAAAACAGCTAATCGCCTGGCTTTCGTTTTTAAAAGCGGGAGATCATCCGCCCCTCTGAGAGAAAAACTGATCAAACTTGATAATATCAACAGCGTTAATGTTTTTTTAAACATCTTCCTCACCTCTCTTATAAAATATCCTGGATCAAGACCTTTGTTTTTCTTCAAGAACTTTTTCATCCTCTTTTTTCCATGCCGGGTCCACAACGCAGATAAAGACAAGGTCTTTCTGGCCTGTATTTTTTATCCTCTGGACGGAATCAGGGGGTATGTATACAGCATCTCCCTGACAAACCTTTTCTTTTTCATCTTCTATATACATCTCCCCTTCGCCTTCAAGGATATAATAGACCTCGGTTGTTTTCAGGCTGTGCTTGCAGGTTATTTCACCGGCTTTCACCATGGCATGGGCCAGGCTGTACCGTATCTCAATTTTCTCTTTCAGGGGATTCAAGAGTTCCCTTAAAAAACAGTTGTCACCGGCAATGATCTGTTCACATTCATTCAGTCGCTTTATATACATTTTCTTCCTCCCCCGTATCAAGCGTTTTGGTCTCGAATATGGGCGGGTTCTCCATATGTCTTTTAACAGAGCACAGTTCAGCTGACAAGATAACAGCCTCCCGGTATTTCTCTGGAAAACCGGCTGGTAAATGAATATTCATTTTGATCTTATCGATCATATGGGTCCCTTCATCTCTGTTCGTGTTTAATGATATTTTTAATCCATCAGTTGAAATATTTCTCTTCTGGCAAAAGCCGAGCACATAGATACCGGCGCAGGTGCCGATCGAAGCCAGAAAGAGATCAAAGGGCGCCGGAGCAGAATTCTCCCCTCCCGCTTCCCGGGACTGATCTGTTTTAATCGTAAAGCCCTTATAAAGGGCATCCACTTTCTTCCCGCCGGGAAAAGTGATCTCCATTTCCATACATTCCTCCTTTTATTTTTATCCCATCAGGGGAGTGATAAAAGCCTCGATAAAAGCCGCCAGTACAAGCAAGGGAATAATGATGAGAAAATATGACTGGGATATCTCCAGCATGAGCATTTTTAAAGAAACAGAATCCTGTCTTCGTCCGGGATCGAGCTTTTTCGTGATCTCTGCTGATAGGTACATTCCCAGAGATATAGAATAAAAAAGCGCAGGCAGTTCGATGATACCGTGAGGAAGGATCCTGGTAAGAAGGGTATATCCCATGGGCATGCCTTCCATCTGAGCGGCTGCCATAATAAAACCAAGCATGAAGCCATTAACGATAAGAAAGATAACCGGGGCAATTAGAAAAGGGATCAATCCCAGCAGGACAGCAAAGAAAGAGGCCCTCAAGTTGGTTAAAAGGATATAGGTAAAAAGAAATAACTTGTTGGATCTGAATAATACAAGGTCTGAATAACTTTTTTTCAGCCATCCCATATATTGAGGGACCAGATCAGGATTTCTCAAGACAAGGAAATAACCGGCTGTGGCCACGACAAAGTATATCCCAAGGCTGATTAAAAAAATATTTTTCAGCCTGTTTTTGAACAGGTTCCACTGTAATTGATAAAAATCCATTTTGTCTTTTCTTTAATGTTGTAAAGACTGGTTCTCCGCCTCTTCCGGCTCAATAAAAATAGCCCCGCTTTCGCACTCCCTTCGCACGACCAGTCCCATTTCCAGAAGCATCCTCTGAAAGCTTTTATCTCGCGCGTATTCTTTTTTAATAAAATACGCGTAAGGCCCCGTGTTCCGCGGCGCGTTCCAGTAGAATCGATCGCAATATTTGCTGATGACATAGCCGGCGCCTTTTTTCTTTATTTCCTCATACTCTTTTCTGACAGGCGCCCGGTAATACTCTGTCAGGACACGGAACGTATCTTGGGAAACAGCAAAACACTTTGTATGGTGTTTCATCATGAACCTGACGTATTCGTCATGCTCCTTTTTTGTGAATATCTTTTCTTTAAAAAGATACGAATACCAGGACATGTTTTCGATCACGACCATTTCTTTGTTATCCGTTCCTTTTTCTTTAATACAGACCAAAATAAAAGAAGCGGCTGTTGAGAAATTACTGAAACGTTTTTTCCGTACGGATTCAGGCACCACTCTTTTTTTCTCCTTTGTTTCACCGCCAAGATCAGAAAACATGATCAAGCAGAGCAAAAAACAGATTATGATCCGG
>JAFGFC010000169.1 GCA_016931325.1 Spirochaetota bacterium
GCTGTCCATGGTATGAAGAACCGAGCCGCCCAGCTGAAAACCGGGCAGAGGGATCAGCCTGATATTGCCCTCATAAGAAGGCTGGGTGTTAACGCTGGAGCCGCCTTTGCTGTATCCTTCTCCATTGAGCATGGAGAGAGCATACTCACCCAGTCCCATGGGGAGATACCCGAAAAGGACCATGCCGTAATCGGTTGATTTCACCACGCTCTCAACGTCTTCAAAGGATTTTTCGATGGTGGTGTAATCCCAGTCATAGATGAAACCGAAATAATGTTTCACAAGACCCAGGCTGACCTTGGAGTCCGGGATGGGGATCAATCCGTTAAAATCGAGGTAAGCGTATTTCAGCTTTAATCCGGCGGCTTCCTTGTAATCACCCTTGTTGTCCGTGTAGATATCGATGGTGAATCTACCCGAGATCTTATCGGTGAGTTTGGGTTCCAGCCCCAGATATCCTCTTTCCAGAGAGAACTGCCTCTTGGTCCAGGCATTGTTTTGAATGGTGGCTGTGTATCGGTTCCACAGCTCCATGCTCAGTTTCAGTTCTTCCAGAGCGAAGACTGACCGAGGAACAAAGAGGGACACAAGAAACATGAAAAAAATTGTCGTACCAAATAATCTTTTAACCATTGGTACACCTCCTTGAATTGAAATTGTAATAAAATGTTCTTTTTCAAACATCGTTATTACAATTATACCCCGGATTTTTAAATCCTTATAAAGGCTCTGTTAAGTTTTTGTTAAATTTAAGCCGCCGTAAAGCCTTGTTCTTGATCTGCCGGACCATCTCCCGCCTTTTATTTAATATGCGTGATATTTCATCAAGGGTCCTTTTCTGAAAGAAGAACAGGTCCAGCACCTGTTTCTCGATCTCAGGAATATCAGCGGGGATCTGAATGATTTTTTCATGATCCATATCATGGTGCGGGATCATATCGAGGTCATCTTTTATCAGAACTTTTTTACTTAACTTTAATTCCCTGTCAATATAATGCAGTATTCTTTTTTTTATCCAGTATGTGGCATAAGTGGAGAACTTTGCATTTTTATTCTCTTTAAACCGGGACCGCGCTTCGAAGATGCCTAAATATCCTTCTTGCACCAGGTCATCTTCGGGAATGCCCAGATGAGCGTACCGGTTGACAATACTTTTCACCAGAGGGAAATACTGTTTATAGAATTGATCTTGATCCATAGGGGTAATATAAAGAAGACCGGTTAATATCAGGTTAAGGAAATGTTAATTTTGTGTTAATTTTTACGCAGGAGATGGAAAGGAAGATAGATAAAAAAAGTGGTGCCTTGGCCTTTCCGGCTTTTAATATCGATATCGCCGTTATGGAGGAGGATGATATGCTTCATGATGGACAGCCCCAGGCCGGTTCCGCCTGATGTCCTTGAGCGGGATTTATCCACGACATAGAATCTCTCGAAAATACGGGGCAGGTCTTCGTCAGAAATGCCGATCCCGGTATCAGCCACTTCTATTCTGAGCCTTTTATCCTCCTGTGAGGCTGATAGAGTGATCTGTCCTTTATCTGTATAACGGATGGCATTATCGATCAGATTGATAAAGGCCTGTTCCAGCTTGAAGGGATCGCCCTGGACAGGCGGAAGGTTCCTGGGGATTTTTTTGATCAATTTTAATCCTTTGCTCTTGATCTTCTGTTCCACCAGTTTAACGACATTATCCAGGATATGGTTTATTTTCACTTTTTCCATTTCCAGTTTTTCCGCCTGTTCTTCCAGACGGGAAAGGGATAAAAGATCCTTCACGATATTGATTAAACGGTCCGTATGTTTTTCAATAACTTCCAGATAATGCTTTTTATCTTCATCACTCTCTTTTTCCAGCAGTGTTTCAATGAATCCTTTAATAGCCGTGAGCGGAGTCCTTAATTCATGCGATACATTGGTCACAAAGTCCTTTTTGATCTTTTCCAGCTTTTTTGATTCCGTGATGTCATAAAAAACAAGAACAAATTCGTTTTTCAGGGACAGGGGGGTTACACTCAGGATATAATTTTTTTCTCCCAGCTGTAATTCTTCCGTGAAATGATCCTTCTTTTTTGCCATTTTTTTAAATAATATACTGAACGATTCCTCCCTTATGACCTCCCAGTAATACTTGTCATCAATATCATCATTCGCTGTGATCCTTCGGAAAGCCTGATTGGCCATCAAAATCTGACCTTTTTTATCCAGGACCACCAGCCCTTCTTTAATGGATGAGATGATACTGCCCATCTCTTCTTTCTCATATGAGATCTCATTAAAAAGGTCTTTTATCTTGGAGGTCATGTAATTAAAACTGTCCGCCAGCTCTTTTATCTGGTCATTTGTTTTTCTGAAGATCTTGATATTAAAATCACCTTCCGCCACCTTTCTGGAAGCGACGACCAGATCCTGCAGGGGGGATGAGATATTTCGGGAGATAAAAACAGCTCCTAAAAGGGAGAGGAAAATAATGATAAGGGCAATGGGCCAGATCTGGGTCCTGAGATCCGAAAGCAGGATCTTGATGTCTCTTAAAAAAATACTGGTTCGCAGCACACCCCAGACCTTATCTTTAACCTTGATCGGGATGGCCACATAGAGCATATGCTCCTTGATGGTGCGGCTGTGTCTAAGGGATGTCCCCATTTTCCCCTCCAGGGCTTCCTGTATCTCTTTTCTATAAAGGTGGTTCTCCATTTTCCTGGGATTTCGCTCTGAATCAGCGATGACCAGACCGTCTGATCTGACGATCGTTATCCGGGTGCTGATCCGATTACCTATCTGTTTTACCAGCGGGTCTATGGCAGAGATCTGATCATTGGCAATAAGGGGTTGTATTTTTATTTTTAACGCGTTATCAATATTCCTCAGACTGTTGGTCAGGATTTGAACAATGTGGTTTCGTGTAACCGTATAATTAAAAAAAAGAATAACCAGAGACAGGACAAGAATAATGAAAAAATAACCGGAAAATATTTTTAAAAAAAAGGATAACTTTTTCAAGGATTTACTCCATTTTATACCCGACACCGCGGATGTTCTGGATCAGTTTGCCGGCCTGACCCAACTTTTCTCTCAGGTGTTTGATATGCACATCGATGGTGCGATCGACCACGATCTTTTCATCCCCCCAGAGAAAATCCAATAACTGGTCCCGGGAAAAGACCCAGCCCCTTTTTTTGGCCAGAATCTCGAGTATCTTGAATTCCGTGGTGGTTAATTTTATTTTTTTATCCTTTACATACACTTCGTATTTTGAAAGGTCGATCCGTAAAAGGTCATTAATTTTTATTATGCTTCTTTCTTCCTCTGTTTTTCCTCTTCTTAAGACAGCCTTCACGCGGGCTACCAGTTCACGGGGAGAGAAAGGCTTGGTCACATAATCATCCGCCCCCAGCTCCAGCCCCACGATCTTGTCGGTTTCCGAACCCCTTGCGGTCAACATGATCACGGGAATCGAAGAATATTTTTTATCCGTTTTAAGTTGCTTGCAGACTTCAATGCCGTCCTTGTCCGGCAGCATCAGGTCCAAAATCACCAGGTCCGGTAATTCCCTGTTCAGGAATTTTTGAAATCCTTCAGCATTTAAGAATTCTTTCGTTCTGAAACCGCTGTTTTTAAGATGGAGTGAGACCAGTTCAATAATATCAGGTTCATCTTCAACGATGGCGATCAATTTTTTATATTCCATAGGAATGAATAACCCGGCCCTATTAACTTATCATTGTTGATAATTAATTTCAACTTATTTTTTACTTTTAATAGGAAATTTTAATCTTATTATAATGTAACATAAAATCGTGTATCTTGGCTTTTATGAGATCCCTCACCTGTCTGGTCATTGCCAATTTTTCGCTATAGGTGCCTTCAAAAAACGAAGGATCGGCAAAAGACCAGTTCAGTCTTTTTGTGACTCCCGGAAAAACAGGACATTTCTGTGAACTGGCCTTATCGCAGACAGTGATAACGTAATGAAAGCTCATCCCTTTTTTGAACAGGTCATAGACACTTTTTGTCTCTTTACCCGAGATGTCAATGCCTTCTTCTTTTAATACATCTATCACAAGAGGATTTAATCTGCCCGGTTCCAGACCGGCGCTCTGTGCGATAAATTTATCAGAACCGAATTTATTCAAATAGGCTTCAGCGATCTGACTTCGAGCCGAATTATGAACGCAGACAAAAAGCACTTTATATTTATTATCCATAATATTTCCTCTCTAAAGAATTTATCTTTTTTACCTCTGAATTGTTAAAGGGAGATTAAGTTAGTATTAATTTATTGTGAAGAAGAATCTATTGACATCGTATACCCCGGTATTACATACAGGGTAGAATTTACAAAGGAGACAATCATGATGAAAAATAAAATGCCGATTTATTTACTTGCGCTTTTTGTAATGGGGATATTTTCATGCAGTCAATCAAAAGAGAAGACGTCTGAGGGATCCAAAGGGAATGTGTACAGGATAAAATCAACAGAAGAGTTTCAGACCCTGCTGGGATCAGCGGGTGATGATCTTATTATCCTTGATCTGTACGCTGACTGGTGCCCTCCCTGCAAGTTGCTGTCCCCCATTTTGGAGGAAGTGGCCAGGGAAAAACAGGATAAGGTTAGAGTTTATAAAATTAATGTGGATGAACAGAGGGATCTGGCTGCCACCTTTCAGGTTCGCAGCATCCCGCATGTGGTCTTTATCAAGGATCAAAAGGTTGTTTATGTATTGACAGGCCTGCGGGATAAACAGACCTATGTGCAACTGATCGATAAACTGACATCAACAGAAACGATATAAACTTGCTTTTTAAAAATATTGTGGTATTATATTAGTACAGGAAAATTTTAAAGGTTCGATAATATATATAGATATGAAAAAATACGCGTTATCAGGATTATTTTTACTGATTTTTATATCCTCGCTGTTTACTTCTGAAGAATACTTGCAAAAAGCGGACAAGAATTTTCAGGACGGGAAATTCGCCCTGGCGGAAATCTATTACAGGAAAGTACTGCAGGAAAAGCCGGACAATTTTCAGGCCAACTACAATCTGGGCAAGGTACTCTATTATAATAACAAATATAAGGATTCCCTGAAATACCTCCAGACAGCCTATGATATTAAACCGGACAGGGATATTCAGTTCCTTATGGCCCGCGACTATGTGGAAAGCGGCGAGGTGAAACAGGGTCTTTCCATTTACAGTAATCTTTTACAGGACGACTCCCATTATTCAGACGCTCACCTTGAAGCCGGTCTGGTGTTCTTAAAATACCTTTATGATAAGAAAGGCACGATCTATCACTGGGAGACATTCCTGATCCAGAAACCCAATGATGAACAGGCCCCTCAGATAAGAAAAGCCCTGGAATACCTCAGGGACCCTAATTTTGTATTAAAACCGCCTGATGATGGAAAGACTTCAGACACCGGCACGGTGACACTGAAAGGGGATGAGGGTTCATCTGTGATCATAAAAGGAAAAGATTTGAAGACCAAATCAGAAGACAAATATAAACTCAAAGATAAGAAAACGATCACAACCGAATGAAACAAAAAGAAAAATTCAAATTTGAACGAAGGGATCTTTATTATATAAGCGGGATCGTTATCCTTATTCTTCTTCTTGTTTTCTTTTTTTCCCATTATTCTTCCAAGAGGGATAAAGAGCTGGCTGACCTGATCAATCTCTACCAGCAGATGCTCAAGGATAATCCAAAAAACACAGCCCTTTATGACAAACTGGCCAAAGCGTTTGAAAAAGGAGGGTTCAACCAGCAGGCTATTAATACGTACGAGAAACTGAAAAAAATACAGCCGGATGATGTGGGCGCTTATATGAAAATGGCAAGGCTTTATGAAAAAGAAGGTCTTATTGACGAAGCGCTGGACGAATACAGAAATGTATTGAAACTTGACCCCAATAATCAGGAAGCCAAAGAAGCGATCGAAAGACTTATAAAAAAGAAAAAGGAAGAACAGAAAAGATGGGATTCCAAAGATGAAGAGAAGGATGCCCTGGCCAAGGCCATGGAATATCTTAACAAAGGGCTGGAAGACGAGAAAAAGGGCGATTATAACGGCGCTGTTAAAAATTTCAGCAAGGCCATTGATGAATATCCCAATCTTCAAAAAGCCCACTCAAGGCTGGGAGAACGGTATTTTGACCGGGATGATTACTCCCGGGCCTTAAAGCACCTTAACAAGGCCACAGCCCTGGACCCTGAGGACGCCAACGCGTATTTCGTGCGGGGCCAGATCTATGACAAGAACAAGCTGTATGACAGCGCCATAAAAGAATATGAGAAATCCCTTGAGATCGAACCGGAAAACGCCTATGCCTGTTTTCGACTCGGTGTATTATACTATTTGGCCGGACGGTACAGGCCGGCGAAGGCCCAGTTCAAGAAAGCCACTCTGTTGAAGCCTGATTTTGACAAGGCTTATTATAACCTGGGGGTGACATCTGACACGCTTGATGAGACCGCTGATGCGATCGAAGCCTACCGAAAGACACTGCAGTATAACCCCACTTACAAAGGAGCGAATTATAACCTGGGACTAATTTTTAATAAGCAGGGTCTTTTTGAAAGAGCCATTCAGATGTATGGCAAGGAGATAGAGATCAATCCCAAAGATTCTGATGTGTATTATAATATGGGTATTGCCTATGCCAATAAGGGTGATTTTCCAAAGGCCGTTAACAATTTTCAGAACGCCATCAATATCAAAGATAATGACCCGGAGTATTTCTATCAATTAGCCCAGGCTTATTCAAAATCTGGTGATAATTCAAAGGCGATAGAGACCTATCGGAGGGCGTTAAAGCTTGATCCCACCGATCCTATCGCTTTATATAACCTGGGAACCCTCTATGATTCCCTGAAAATGTATAATGAAGCCATTGACACGTATAAAAAAGCCATAAACGTAAAAGGCGATTTTGATAAAGCCTATAACAATCTGGGCCTGACGTATAAGACAACAGGTGATATCGATACAGCCATTGTTTATTTTAAAAAGGCGCTGGATATCTCACCCAATCTGGTGGAAGCCCATAACAATCTGGGCCATGCCTATGAATTAAAGAAATTATACGATGAGGCTGTGTCAGAATATAAGAAAGCCATTGATATCCAGCCCACTTCCGTTGAAGCCCATTTTAATCTGGGTACCCTGTACAATAACCTGAGCCTTTCTGAAGAATCGGAAAGAGAATTCCTCAAGGTGATAAAGATCAATACCGAATATGCAGATGCGTATAAATCTCTGGGCTATCTTTATTATGAAAAGATAAAGAATAACGGAAAGGCGAAAGAATATTTTGAGAAATATCTTCAGGTCAATCCTAATGCCAAAGATGCCGGCATTATACAAAATTTGATCTCGCAGCTCTAATTATTCCGGGAAGATCCTGGCAATCAGTTGGTTCATCTTTTCTACATCCAGGGGCTTTAATAAAATTCCTCTGACTCCGGCATTGATAATTCTGGTGAGCATGGATTTATCTTTCGTTTCTGTAATGATAATGATATTGGCAGCGGAATTTATCTTTTTTATGGCCCGTGTGGCCATGAAACCATCCCCATATTTCATGGCGATGTCAAGTGTAACCAGATCCGGTGAAAAATTATTATACACCTCTACCGCTTCATCACCACCCTTGGCTTCCAGAACGATCCAGCCCTGAGATTCAAAAAGGGAACGCAATGATTTTCTCATAGAATCCTGATTGTCTGCGATAAGAACGGTTCTTTTATGCATACGCTTCACCTTGTCATATATAAACTTTTATACCACTGAATGGTCTTCTCCAGGCCATCCTGTGTTGATATTTTAGGACTCCATTTTAATTCCGCGTTGATTTTTTTTATGCTGCAGGCGTAGTTTGAGGTTATATCACTGATATAGTTTTCAGGATACCAGGGTATAAATTTAAAAATTTTAGCGGCCAGCTCAATGCTTCTTTCAACTGGCAGGATCAAATGTTTTGGCATACAGAATCGGGATCCAGGGACACCCAGATTTTTGCAGATGATCTTGTAAGTTTCACCGGTAGTCAATATCTCTCTGTCAGCAACAAAATAAATACGCCCGTTAGCCCGCTGATTTTCAGAAACAGTCAGGATCGCATCCACAAGATTATCAATATATATCAGAGACATAAGGTTTTTCAGATTGCCCACAGGCAAGTATTTATTTCTGGCGACAAGATCAATGATCCTGATAAAACCTCGATCAAAATTGTCTTCCGGTCCGTAGACCGCCGGAGCACGGATAATGGTGGCATTCATGCCAAAGGCTTCTACCAGATGAGTGATATACTGTTCCACCTCCCATTTGCTTTTCCCATAGAGGGTCCTGGGCCTGGGGTCGTCATCTTCTTTATAGATATACGCCTGTTCTGTACCGCCCATGACCGCTATCGTGCTGAGATAGATAATTTTTTTCACTTTGTTCTTTATGGCAAAGTTCAGGAATTTTTTTGATACTTCGACATTGAAAGCCTGGTAGTCATCCTTTTTCCCCCGGCCCAGTATGGCCGCCAGGTGAATAAAAGTATCGATACCTTTCAAACTTTTATTTATATCATCAAAATTGTGAAAATCACCTTTGAAATATTCTATATTTTTTGATTTTATATCTTTTAATCTTTTAAGATTACTGGTGTCCCTTAGAAAAAGGCGAACATGAACTGACTTTTTTTCAGTCAGTTCCCTAACAAGATAAGATCCGATAAAGCCTGTTCCGCCTGTGATCAGGATTTTTTTCATAAGTAAAAATAATAGTGTTTTTTATTTTTTTGTCAAGAGATTCGATTAGTTTAATTTTGCATATAAGGCAAGAGCACTTTGGGATTTTACTGCCTGTAAAATCCAAGTACTCTTGCCTTGGAAAATGAAAATCAAAGTGATCTCATCTGGGGGAGAAGGGGTGTTTACATCATTTTTAAAAGGATCTTTTTAATGTCCGTGTAATATTTAATGGGATTCTTCCCGGTCCAGATCTGGAAGGCCTTGAACGCCTGAAAGATAAGCATGTCCAGGCCGTTGACTGTTTCCCAGCCGTTCTTTTCCGCCTGGATCAAAAAATCAGTCTTTGGTTTGTAGATTAGGTCATAAGCGATCCCGGATCTTATTCCCCTCACATTAAAATTAATAAGGGAACGTTCTTTTTTCAGGCCGTGAGAAGTAGAATTGATAATAAGATCAAAAGGACCTTGAGAAGAGAGAATATCACCGGAAAGCGGGATGGCTTTTATTTCTGTCAGGCGGGAAATTTTTTCGAGGAATGATTTTAAATCGACAGCTTTTTTATAGGTGCGGTTGGCTATCACAAGACATTTTATGCCGGCCGATACAAGGGATATCCCGACACCTTTGGCCGCGCCTCCGGCTCCTATAAGAAGGGCGATTTTTCTTTTAGGCCGGAAAGAAGGACAGCTCTTTAAAAGCCCCATATAAAAGCCATAGATATCAGTATTGAAACCAAAGGATATTTTATTCTTAAAATGCACAGTATTGACGGGTACTGCACCAAATACATCTTTCTTTTTAAAGATGATCCTGTCTGTATATTGAGCTGCTTCATTTTTGAATGGCACGGTCACATTCAACCCTACCAGATTATTTATACAAGCCATGCCTTTAAAAAAATGTTCGTATTGAGCAGGTGGCACTTCAAAGGCCAGATAGACAGCCTCCATTTTAAATTGACCAAAGAGATAATTATGAATAGCAGGAGATAGGGTATGATTGATGGGATAACCGACAACACCAAAAATCTTTTTCATGACGCTCTTCATTTTTTCTTCTTATCGGGTGTGACCAGCTTGATGGTATCCTGGATAGATACCTTGTTGATGTCCCATTTCTTTTCCAGTCTGGCCACGCTTATCTGTTCATCCACATCGATGATAATTGCCGTGGATTTGATACTGGGAGACGATTTATAAAACGTATGAAACCGGAAGTCTTTTTTTAATTGTGAGGGTTCATAGATCTCGATCTTGTCCTTTTTTTTGATGTCCTCGGCCCGTCCTATATTAAGGACCAGAAGGTCGTCCTTGATGTCTATGATCGTACCATAAACAGGAAAGAATTCATTTATCTTCTGGGCCATATTTTTGGAAAGATAATATAATTTATCTTTTCCTCTGGCCACTGATTTAAAAGAGGCCAGGGGTTCATCGTTATTCACAGAATATAGCTTCATGTTAAGCGACAGATAATCGGCATTTTCTTCGAAATGGCCGAAGGCGTAGTACTCGGCATCATTTTTTTCCGCCACTTTCCGGATCACGTTCCTGGTGGAAGGCAGATAATACTGATTATCTGTTATCTCATAGACGTCAAAGCGATTATAATTTCTTAAATGATTATTGAGGCTGTCAGCGATGATCTTGCCGGCTGAAAGATGGATGTATTTTCTTTCCAGAGGTGCAAAATTTAAAAGCAGGATCTTGATGTTATCTTTATGAATATTATACTGTTCTATGCCTAATTTATAGGAAAGCCGTTTTTCTCTGAACTGTTCGGCTATTTCCAGTTTATCTTTCAACTCTACCCGGTCGGGATTCAGTTTAATGGCAATCTGTAATTCCTGCAGATATTTTTCCAGGAATCCCATTTTTTTATATAACCCGGCGAGCTCGTATCTTTTTTTCCAATCCTGCGAAAAGATCTGTAATCCTCGTCTGTATTGGGACAGGGAATCGTAGTTCTGGTTCTTTCGCATTAACTGGTAGGCTCTTCTGAAATGATTATCCGCGGCCTGTACCCGTCGCGGATTATAAAAGGAAGATGATTTGATCAAAAGATTCTCGTAATGATAATTAACGATATCATCTGTAATATTCCTGTCCCGGGCTTTTTTTAAATGGGTGATAGCGGCTTCCGGCTTATCATCCATCTGATAGGCAAATCCCAGCTTGGCCTGTAAAAGATAAACTTCCGGAAAGAGATTGATGGCTTTTTGGAGGGGATTAATAGCCTTGTCCCAATATTTTGATTTTAAATAGACGTCAGCCAGGTTCAGGATAAGGGAAGTATCATTTTGATCAAGGGAATAGGCTTTCTCATATAATGATCTCGCCTCATCCAACTGATCGTTTTTTTCGGCAATAATGGCCTGATAAAAATAGACCTGGTAGGAACCCGGAGCCTGCCGCCGGGCTTTGTCCAGTATGGAGGAAGCTTCTTTATATTTCTCTTCCAGTATTTTTATTTTTGCCTTTCCTATATAGGCCAAAGGATTTTTATTGTCTTTTTTGATAGCCTGATCCAGATAGCGCCCGGCTGTATAATAGTCTTTATAAAGGGTGTAAACATCGGCCGCTCCGATAAGAGACTCATAGTCAAGAGGTGACAATTTCAGGGCTTTTTTAAAAAATTTCAAAGCGTCAGATAATTTATTCCTGTCCAGGGCCAGATAACCGAGGCTGTTCATGGCCCCCACATGGTTCGGATCTGTCTTGAGGACTTTTTCATAATATTTTTTAGCGCTGGCAGGATCATCGAGCATTGTATAACAGCGGCCTATTTTAAAAAGAGCCTTGGAATAGTAGGGATTTTTTTCAAGAGATTTTTTATAATAATAAAGGGCTTCTTTATAATTGCCGTCCTTGAAAAGATCCTCTGCCTGATCATAGAATTCCAGGGCGGTCTGGGAATAGACTATGGTAATAAGAACGAACAGGCTTAACAATAGAAATAATAATTGTCTAAACATACATTCCCCTCAATTTGTCATCAAAGCCAGGGCCATTTTCAAACCATTCACAAGGTCTTTGATATAAATAAACTCCTCCTGGGAATGGACTTTATTCAACCCTATTCCCAGATTTAATGTCTGAAACCCATGCTGGTTGAAAATATTGGAATCGCTTCCGCCATTGGTCTGATCGAATTTCACTTTTAATCCGGCCATGTTACAGGCCTTGATCGCTTTTTTAACTACTGTATCAGTTTTACTGAAACAATAGGATCGATAAGCCTGTTTAAAATCACAGGTAATTTTGGTCTGATATTTTTTACTGACAAGCCGGCACTTACTTTTCACGGCCTGGATATATTTTTGCCATTTTGATCTATTACGGCTTCTGATCTCTCCGGTGAATTTTACAAAATCCGGCACAATATTAGTGGCCCTGCCTCCTTCGATCTGGCCTACATTGGCCGTGGTCTGTTTGTCAAGTTTTCCAGTTCTGATCTTATGTATCAGTTCCGAGGCGATCTTGATGGCATTTTTTCCTTTTTCAGGTTCAATACCGGCATGGGCTGATTTACCAAAGACATTGATCTCATACACAACATGGGTGGGGGCCGAGAGGACCATGGTGCCGGGAGCTCCGCCGGCATCAAAAGAGAAACCCTGTTTGCATTTTAAAAGGGAAAAATCAAAATGTTTCGCTCCTTCCAGGCCTATCTCTTCACCATAGGTAAGGACAAAATAAACAGGATGAGTCATTAGCTTGAATTTATTCACCATTTTAATGGCTTCAATAAAGATCGCTATGGCGGCCTTGTCATCACCGCCCAGGATGGTGGATCCGTCAGTCTTAATCAAGTTCTCTTTTATAATAGGCTTGATCTTTGTGCCCGGAGTGACTGTATCCATATGCGCATTGGCAAAGAATGGATCGTTCTTGAGTCGTCCCGGTAGAAAAGCCACAATATTGCCGGTCTGACCTACTTTTTGCAGTTTGACCCTCAGGCCGAGGTCTTGAAATGTTTTACAAAGGTAATCAATGAATTTTTTCTCTTTTAAAGAAAGGCTATCGATCTTTATCAGTTTTATAAACGTATTGATGAGTTGTTTTTTATTTATTCTGGAGAAAATATTGTCCATGCTTGATAGAAATTAATAAAAAAAAAGATAGAAAGTCAAGGTTTTTCGATTTGTTAGATTTTCAAGGGCCAAACACTGATATCAATTTAACTCATTCTCAACCCCGAGAAAATCACCCTTAGGAATCATCCCGTGGAATTCCTTGGAATTGTTCCGCAATTCCTAAGGAGACTTTATCCCGGGGATTTCTCATTGAGACCCCTGGAAATTCTACGAATTTCTCAGGGAATCCCACGGGGCCGGGAATCCTCCGGATTTCACGGGGAAACCTATTTTACCATCCTTGGCAAAATTACGGTTCTCGTCCCGAGGAATTTCAAAGAAATTCCCGGGATTAAATCCCCGAAATTGTCCGAAGAATTCGGACAATTTCAGGGGAAATCCGGCAAAGTTTATAGCCGAATCATTAATTGACAAGCGGGGAGAGGAAAAGAGAGGAGCATACTTGAATCCGAAAAATAAAACATCCGAGTCCTATATAGTAAAAATATAGAAAATCTCAATGTGGGGGAGAGAAGAGTATATTTGAATCCGGCAAAGTTAATAGCCGAATCATTACTGTATAGGGAAAAGTCCATTAAATTGATACCTGTGCCTTGGCTTTTACTGAAAAAATCCAAGAAATCTCTATGTGGGGAAAAAAGAAAAATTATCTTTGACATTCAAGTTAAGGATAATATTATTGAGTTTATGAAAAAAGAGATACCTTTGGATAAGGCCAACCGGATCATCAATAACGGGCCGGTCGTGATGGTCAGCACTGTATATAAGAAAAAACCCAACATTTTTTCAGTAGCCTGGTCTATGCCGGTATCGCATTCCCCCTCCTGTGTGGCTATCTCTTCCGGATTATCCAATTTCTCCACAAGAATCATAAAAGAGACAAAAGAATTTGTGATCAATGTCCCCGATGTTTCTTTAAAAGAAAAGGTCATCGGCTGCGGCAGTGTCCCGGGGGATAATGTGGACAAGTTTAAACGATTTGAGTTAACGCCGGTAAAATCTAAAAAGGTCAAAGCCCCTGCCATACAGGAATGCATTGGCCATCTGGAATGCAGGGTGCATAGATCACTTGCCATTTTTGACCATATCGTTTTTGTCGGCAGGGTGATGGCCGCGTACGTTGACCGGGACAAATGGGATTTTAATGGAAATATCTGGCGTCTGGAGAGATGCCAGATCCTTCATCACATGGGTGGAGAATTTTTTTCCACAATTGGTTCTATATAAAACTTGACCTTGAAATAAGGAAGAATTATATTTTTGGTAATGAAACAGATAGTGATTATTATTACTGTTCTTATTCTCTTCTCCTGTTCGGCTTTTAAAAGTTCCAATCCCAGAATTAAGAATTCAGACAAGATCGGAGATACCACCATTCAGGATACCTTTGACTTTGAAAGGGACAGGGAAAATTTTCAGATGGAGATCTATACCCGTTTGGATGGTCTTTTGTCTGATGATATCAGAGATATCAAACTTGATGAGAACAAGGTATGGCTCTTATGCACGAATGGCATTATTGTGTTTAACAAAGATACGGGAAGGATAGTGAATTATGCTTATTCCAACAAAGCCCCCGGATTTAATTCATTTCTGCATGATGGAGAATATGTCTATCTGAGTGCGGAAAGAGGTATCTATGGATTTAATAAAATAGATAAAAAGTATCATACGATCGTTTATGATGTCACCATCGTTCCTTCACTGGTCGAATATGGTCGTATTTTTTTAGGAGCTGACCGCAGGGGAAACATTTATCTTTTTAAAGAGAAAAATCTTTTTAATGTTACCAACGTTGGCCACCCCCTGGATCTGGTAAGAGGATTTGATGATGATATTTATTTTGCTGACCAGAATGCCGTTTATAAAATGACCGGAGACCTAAAACTGGAAAAGATTTTGGCTCACGGGCCTAATCACATCACTGACTTTTTAATTAAAGATGAAATATTCTTTGTGGCCAACCATTCCCTTATCCAATATTTACCGGGAGACAGGAAAGCCGTCAACATTGTGGCGTTTCATGAGAAGATATTCATTACTTTTTTATTTTATTCAGAAGAAAAAGAAGGCCTCTATATCGGGACAACACAGGGAATGGGATATTATGACATGATCGAAAAGGAATATATTCCCCTGCTGACACAGCACAAGGTAAAAGAGGCTTTTATCAATTGTCTTAAGGAAGAGGATAACATTCTCTGGATCGGGACAAAGACTTCTGGTTTTGTAAAATATACAGCCTTACCCAGCAAGATCGTATATAAATAATGGCAGGTTCAAATATTTATTCACGCGCTAAAAGTCCCAAAAAGGCCAGGAGCCTGGTTTTTAAAAATATACAGTTCACTTTTTATTCTCACCTTTCCCTTAAAATAGATTATTCTCCCCTGAGCAAGTTCATTAACAAAGATCTATTTGTCACTGACATTAAAAGAATAGAGAACGTGGGGACGAGGATCATTCAGAAAGGCGACAGAACATGGGTTTTCACCAGCCGTTTAAAGATCCAGTTCAGGGAAAAGAAAGGTCAGATCGATCCAAGATCCTTGCGGATATTTTACAGGTATAATAAGAAATATAAAAAATATGTCTGGGGAATGAAGGACAGGAAAAATTTGAAAGGCTCGGCCCTGGACCTTTTAAAATTTCCTATTGTGAGAAAGAATAAACTGACTGATGGGGTATTAAGCCGGGAGGGATACTTTGCCTTCCGCAATGAGAAATTCACTTTCTGGACAAAGGAAAGAGATTGGGCTTTGCACGAATATTATCCCGGATATGAGATCCTGATTTTTATCGGATACGGTGATGATTTCGATCTTGGTCTGAAAGAGTATGCCAGGATCTTCGGGAATGTGCCGATGGTGCCGAAATGGGTTTTCGGATTCTGGTATTCACGGTGGTATCATTATCACCAGAACGACTTTATTCGCCTGGTTGATAAATACAGAAAGATGGATATTCCCATTGATGTTATGGTCGTGGATACAAATTGGAGAAAAAATGTCTGGAATGGCTATGACTGGGAGAAAAAATATTTCCCGGCTCCGGAACGATTCATAAAGGAGATGAAAAAAAGAAAGATCAAATTGACCCTCAACGACCATCCCGGATATAATTCTTCCGAGCCTCTTCCTGAGGATGATTCCCATCTGCAGAAAGTCTACCGATTTTTAAAAATAAAGTCGAAGAAAAAGTGGCGGTGTAACTGGAGCGATCGAAACCAGGTGAAAGCCTTTTGCGAGATCCTGCTAAAACCCAAATTGAAAATGGGTTTTCATTTCTGGTGGATCGATGGCTGGGGGGCTGATGGGATCTATCGCGATGAAAAGTACTTTGACAAGCACCAGGGATCTGATCCCATGCATCTGAGTATCGAGCAGTTCAAGACGATCAACCCGCAGCTGTGGCTCAATTTTTTATATTATAAAACGACCCAGGACGTCTACCGTAATAAGAGGGTGATCATTTTCAGCCGGTGGGGAGGCATCGGCTCACACCGTTACCCTGTTCAATTCTCAGGTGATACCATCTCTAATTTTCATACCATCGCTTACGAGGTTTATTTTAATTATACGTCAGGAAATGTACTGACCAATTACTGGTCACATGATATTGGCGGTTTTCTCGGCCGAAAGATACCCAGGGAATTATTTATCCGGTGGGTTCAGTTCGGATGCTTTTGCCCTGTTATGAGAACCCACAGTTCTCACGGGATCAGAGAGCCCTGGAAATTTGACAGTCAAACCGTTCGGATCTTTGGTAAATATGTCAGGCTCAGATACCGTCTGGCGCCCTATTTTTACAGGCTGGCTTTCGAATCGCATCAGTTTGCCAGGCCACTCACCAGGGCTTTATACCATGAATATCCCCATGATAATAATTCTTACAGGTGGAAGCATCAGTATTTTCTTGGGCCGAGTATCCTTGTCGCGCCTGTTATAAAAAAAATAAAATTAAAAAAGATATATTTCCCGGAGGGAAGATGGCTTTCGTTGGAAATGAAAGATCATGTCTCCGGGCCCTGCGTAAAAAAATACCATGTGCCGATCGATATCATTCCCCTGTTCATAAAAAAGGGGTCCATCATCCCTGTTGATCAGAAAAATGACCATATACCGGATAAGAATCATAATATCATTCAGCTGGAAGTCTTTCCTGATAACAGGGAAACCGTATTTGATTATTATGAAGATGATAATGTCTCCCTGGATTACCTGAAGGGAAAACATATGATCATTCCTCTGAAGACAGAGATACAACAGGGAAAATGCTATTTTGAGATAGGAAAAAGAAAAGGGCATTACAACGGTATGTCTTCTAAAAGGATGATCCGTCTTATTTTTCATTTTGAAAAGAATATTATCCTTCACAGATCTCAGATGAATAAGAGAAAGGTCAATTTTAAACACGAGACAAAATTGCTGGGAGAGATCGATTCTTCTTTCCACAGTTATAAGATAACGATCCCTTATACAGGGAAAGCCACGTGTCTTATCCTGTCTTTATGATCTCTGTGGCAGGTCATCATCATGATAGAATATAAAGTCATAAGAAGAAGAGTAAAATATTCCCGCATTGTTGTTAAAAAAGACCGCGTCTTTCTCATCGTCCCCTGGTTCGTCACCAATACGGATTCGATCATCAGAAAGAAAAAGAAATGGATCGTATCGAAATTAAAAGAGTTTGAATCTCTAAGAACCGATGCGTCTCGTCACATTGATATCAACGCCCTGGAAAAAAAGGTCAGAGAGGGGTTATCCAGGGCAGGATACGTGAGAAGCGAATTAAAAAAGAAGGTTACAGAATTATGTGACCTTTATGCTTCACTTTTACAGGTGGGATACAGAAAGATCTTTATCAGGAGCCAGAGAACGAAATGGGCCAGTGTCTCCAGCCGCGGAAATATTAATTTTAATTTTAATCTGGCTTTTGTTCCGGAGAGATTGCTCAAACTCGTGGTGTATCATGAACTGTTGCATTTCCGGATCAAGAATCACAACAGGGAATTCAAAGCCCGCCTGAAAGATCAATTCCCTGATCTTGACCTTCTTGAAAGACTTTTAAATTATTATGCTCTGCTTTTGAACCAGTTCAGATAGCAAAAGCTCTTTATTTTCATTGACATATTTTTCAATTTTAATAATTTATATTTATAAAAAATGAAAAAAGAAATGAAAAGACTATCTGTATGGGTCTCCGGGTCAGGTACGAATTTTGAAGCGATCCAGCATGACATCCTCAAGGGAAAGATCAACGGCAAGATCGTTCTGGTGATCTCTTCCAGTCACGATGCCGGCGCTATCCATAAATCGCAGAATTTTGGTATTGATTGTCTTGTTGTTGACAGGAACTATTTCCCTACTCGCGAGGAATATGAGCAAAGACTTTTGAAATTGATGGAACAGTACAGGATCGATTACGTGTTGCTGGCCGGATTTTTAAAATTAGTACCTTCTGAGATCGTGAAAAAATACTGCGGCCGTATCCTTAATATCCATCCGGCGTTGCTCCCCAAGTTCGGCGGTAAGGGAATGTATGGCCTTCGTGTCCACGAAGCTGTACTCCAGGCCGGTGAAAAAGAGACAGGTGTCACGATCCATTTCATTGATGAAGAATATGATAAAGGAACGATCATTGTCCAGAAAAAGGTCAAGGTAAAAAAGAATGATACACCCGAAATACTCCAGAAAAGGGTTTTAGAGGTCGAACATAAATTATATCCGGCTGTCGTGGCCAAATTATGCCAGGGAAAAATAAAACCAAAGATCAAAGTACTATAAGAGATGGAACTGAAGATAAAAAAAGACGATATTATTGATACACGCTTCCAGATTGTCTCCAGGATAGGCGAAGGGGGGATGAGCGTTGTTTTCAGGGCGCGGGATAAGGAGAAGAAGACAGACGTGGCTGTCAAATTCCTCAAGCCCGGGGTGACGTCCTCCTATATTGAAGATGTGATCCGCTTCAAACGAGAGATCGAATCCGTGAGTAAACTCAACTATCCCCATATTGTCAAGCCCTTTTCCAGCGGAGAATACCATAACATTCCTTATATTGTTATGGAATACGTGGAAGGGCAGAGTATGGATGAGTTGTTTGAAGAGGGGTCGAGTTTTGGACAGAGAGATATCATATCCCTTATCAAGCAGTTATCGCAGGCCCTGGATTATGTGCACGGGAAAGGGATCATCCACCGGGATCTGAAACCGGGGAATGTGATGATAAGCGGGAAGCGAGGGGGTTTAAAGGCAAAGTTATTGGATTTTGGAGTGGCCCTGATGATGGAGCTGGGACGGATCAAGGCGGAGGAAGAGATCGTGGGCACATTCGGCTATATGTCACCGGAAGCCACGGGGATTATCAACAAGCAGATCGATGAGAGAAGTGATCTGTATTCACTGGGGATACTGTTTTACCGGTTACTGACCGGGGAGTTGCCGTTCAAAGGCAAGGAGATCAGCAAGATATTGCATCAGCAGGTGGCTGTAGAACCGCCAAAGATCAGCCAGGTGAAAAGCGGGGTTCCCGTTGTGCTGGAAGACATGATATCCAAGCTTCTTTTCAAAGAGCCGGAGTTGAGATACCAGAGTGCGAAGGGCTTGATCTATGATCTTGAACGGTTTGAGAAGGGGGAGAAGGATTTTATTGTTGGGGAGAAGGACCAGAAGATCAAGTTAAGTTATCAGACGAGGCTGGTGGGACGGGAGTCAGAGTTGAACAAATTAAAAAAGATGTTCAATCAGGCCAGGGATTCCAAGGGCAGCATCTGCCTTGTGGCCGGGGAGCCGGGGATCGGGAAGAGCCGGCTGGTGGAGGAGTTGCGGGGATATGTGTATGAGAATGAAGGTCTTTTTTTCAGCGGGCGCTGTTATGATCAGGAGAACAAGATCCCGTATCAGCCATTCCGGGATGCGATCAACGGGTATATCAGTTATGTTGAGAAGATGCACGGACAGGAGAAAGAGACAGAGGTCAAGAGGATCAAGGGGGTACTGGGAGATCTGGGCGAGATCATAATACGGTTGAACGGGAATATGGGAAAAGTATTGGGCAAAGTGAAAGATCTGGTCGCGCTGGACCCGGAGAGGGAGAATCAGAGGTTCCTGATGGTCGCCTCCAGGTTTTTCCGCCATCTGGCTCCTGAAGACAGGATCTGTGTTCTTTTTCTTGATGACCTGCAGTGGTCAGATGAGGGAAGTCTGAGCCTGTTAAAAGAAATAACGGAAAATATTAAAAAGAGTAATTTGCTGATACTGGGCACCTATAGAAATAATGAAGTGACAGAAGATCACAGCCTGATAAAAATGATTAAATATAGTGAGAGTAAGGGTTATCCTGTGGAAGCGATAACCATCGAACGTTTTTCACACGACAGGATGAATAGATTGGTGGCACAGATCCTGGGCGCGCACGAAGAGCGTTCTCATAGATTAACTGATTATATACTTCAAAAGACCGGAGGAAATACATTTTTTGCTATCAATGTTATACGTGAACTGGTGGAAGAGAAGGCGTTGCTGTGGAAGGAAGGAATCTGGTTAGAAGATTGGAATAAAATACAGAAAATAAAAGTTTCAACCAATATGATCGATGTTATTTTAAAGCGGATCGAGGAATTGCCCCGGGATCTGACTGACCTTTTGTGCATGGGATCGGTTATAGGCAGGGAATTCGAGATCCGTTTGCTGTATCATCTGTTTCCTGATCATTCACAGGAAAGGATAGTTGAATTGATCGATAATGCCATTAAAATACAGATGCTTGACAGGAGCATGGAGAGAGGTAAAGTCTTATTTGTCCATGACAGGATCAAGGAAGCGTTTTACCAGAAGATCGGAATTAAACTAAAAAAGAGCTATCATCTCAAGATCGCCGGGCAGATAGAAGAGATATACAAGGATCATATCAACGATGTTCTGTTTGACCTGGCCCACCATTATACAGAAGGTGGGAATAAAGAAAAATCATTACAGTATACTCTGCCAGCTGCCTTGAAGTCTAAAGATAATTACGCCAATGAAGAAGCCGTCAAGTATTACAGATTGGGCATTAGATTATTAGAGGAAAAAAAGAAAAAGAATTCTCCAGAATGGATCAAGGCCTATGAAGAACTGGTCGAAGTTTATCTTCTGATCGGAGAAAATGATGAAGCCATAAAAGTCGGCAAGATGATTTTGCCCCTGAAAAAGGGAAAGATTGAAAAAGCCAGGATTTACAGGCAGATAGGAGCCGCCTGGCAGAAAAAAGCCAACTGGGAACTGTGTGAGGAGACTTTAGGGAAAGGTCTGGCTCTTTTAGGATATAAGATCCCTAGAAAAAAAAGTCAGGTACTTTTAAATCTCTTATTGGAGATGATACGGTTTTTTATTTTTTATCTTTTTCCCGGAATTTTCAGGCACAGAGAAGAACGTCCTATCAGACAGGAAGACAGGGAGATTTTAGCTTTTGATCTTCCTTTAAATTATATGTATGGGCTGAGTGATCTTGAAAAATGCACCCTCAGTATCTTCAGCATGTATAATCTGGCAGAAAGAAGAGTAGGGCGATCCAATGAACTGGGTATCGCCACTGATGCATTAGGTACGGTTGTCGGATTTATGGGTATGTTTAAACTTTCTCTGAAATATCACAGGATAGGGCTCAAAAGGAATAAAGAGATCGGTTATCAATGGGGAACAGCTCATGCTGTGATGTTTACAGGAATCTATCATCATATAGTAGGAGAATTAGATAAGTGCATAGAGTATTGCCAGCAATCATTGCAGGAATATACACAGATGGGCGATATGTGGGAAATAGGGATGAGCATGAACATGATAGGGCATGCGAGCCGTTATCTGGCCCAATATCAGCAAACGATTGAAAATTTTAATTCTTATTTAGATGTCAGTCAGAAAATAAAGGATGAATATGGAATGTCCTCGGCCATGTCCTACCTGGCCCTGGCCTATATCGAAATGGGAGAATTTGACAGGGCCGAAGACTTGAATCAAAAGTCTCTGCACATCAGTGAGCCGGCCAAGATCCTGTATAATGTCTGTTTTGGTTACATCCATATGGGCTATCTTCGGGCTGAGCAGGGAGATCTTAAGACAGCCATAAAATATTATGAAGACGCCAAAGATCTTTATGAGCATAACACTTTTTTAAAAGATTGGACCTGTTTTGTTTATCATCATCTGACAGACGCTTATATAGAAGAATACAGGAAAAATAAAAAGAAATACAGCAGGAAAGAGCAAAAGATCCTGTTAAAAAAGATAAAGGCTAATTGTCACAAAGCCCAAAAGGTTCAGCGGATCTGGGCGAATCACTATGGAGCGGCCTTAAGGGTAACGGGGAAATACCAGGCGTTGAAGAACCGGAAGAAGAAAGCGCAAATTTATTTTGAAAAGAGCATCAAGCAGACGCAGGCCATAGGGCGGAGGTATGAACTGGGGCGGACGCTTTATGAATACGGGAATTTTTTAGATTCGACAGGCCGGGCAGGGGATGCGAAAACGAGGTGGCAGAAGGCCTATGAGGTGTTCAACCAGATCGGTTCCAGGCACTATATCAGACGGCTGGAGGAGAAGCTGGGGTACAAGAAGACAGCCGAGACCGCTGAAGAGGTCACGCCGCAGGACCGGCTGAAAGCGGAGCGGAAGATGACGACGGTTCTGGGGACAAGCCGGTATCTGTCCTCGATATTGGATCTGGATGAGCTGTTGGACAAGATCATGACGCGGACGATCGAGATGGTGGGGGCGGAGAGAGGGGCTTTGTTCCTTTATCCTGAAGGCAAAGAAGGGATGAAGAACCTGCAGATACGGGTTGTGAAGAATCTGGGGAAGAAGGATATAGAGAGCGAGAGTTTCGGGACGAGCATGAGCATTATCAAGCGGGTGACAAAGGAACAAAAGCCCCTGATCGTGGAGGATGCGTCAATGGATGATGCGTTCAAGGGTCAGGTATCGGTCGTGCGGTACGGGTTAAAGTCAGTGCTGTGCGCGCCGATCATGGCGCGCGGGAACATGCTAGGGATCATCTATCTGGACAACCGTCTTGTGAGCGGGCTTTTCAGTCAGGAAGATCTGATGGTGCTGGATCTGATATCAAGCCAGGCCGGGGTATCGATCCAGAACGCTCGATTGTACAGGAGGGCGGTAACGGACGGGCTGACGGGATTGTATAACCGGATCTTTTTTGACAACATGCTGATGCAGAGTGTGCATGAAGCGACGCGGTATAATAAGCCTCTTTCACTTGTGATCATCGATATAGATCATTTTAAGGAATTCAATGACACATACGGGCATCAGGCGGGGGATATGGTATTAAAGACGGTAACGGAAAAGATAAGGACCCATGTAAGGCGAAGTGATATAGCGGCGCGTTATGGCGGGGATGAGTTTGTGTTGATTTTGCCACAGACAGACAGGGACGGGGCGAGGATGATGGCGGAGAAGATGAGGGAGGAAGTGGAGAAGACAAAAGTGAGTTATACTATGGGGAAGAGGCAGGAGAGATTAAACATTACGCTGAGTATAGGGATAGCGGATATAAATGAAGGGGATGACCGGATAACGTTTCTGGAGAAAGCGGACAGAGCGTTGTATCAGGCCAAGGAACAGGGGCGGAATTGTGTGGTGGTGTTCGGACACAGACGGGCCACCAGGGTAAAAAAGAAAACCGGAGTGAAGAAAAAGTCGATCAAGAAGAAAAAAGTTAAAAAGGGAAAGCATAGAAAGACCAAGTACTATAAGAGATGGAACAAAAGATAAAAAAAGATGATGTTATAGACGGGCGTTATCATATTCTGGAAAAACTGGGCGAAGGGGGAATGAGCATTGTTTTCAGGGCGCGGGACAAGGAGAAGAAGACAGATGTAGCCGTCAAGTTTTTCAAATCAGGAGTCACCTCGTCTTATATTGAAGATATCATCCGTTTTAAAAGAGAGATAGAGTCTGTCAGTAAACTGGATCATCCCTGTATAATCCGAGTCTATAACAGCGGGGAGCACCAAAATACTCCTTATATTGTCATGGAATACATTAAAGGGAACAGCCTTGAGGACATTATCCTTGAGGGAAAAAGTTTCAATGAGAATGATACTGTGTCTGTTATCAAGCAGGTGGCAGAGGCTCTGAGCTATGTTCACGGCAAAGGGATCATTCACCGGGATCTGAAACCCGGCAATATTCTGTTGATCAAAGAGAAGAATTCTTACCGGATAAAACTTTTGGATTTTGGAGTGGCTCTGGTCATGGAACTGGGGCAGATAAAAGGTGAGAACGAGATCGTGGGCACATTCGGATACATGTCGCCTGAAGCCACAGGGATCGTGAACAAACCGGTTGATGAAAGAAGTGATCTGTATTCCCTCGGTATACTGTTTTACCGTCTTCTCTCGGGCAGCCTTCCCTTTAAAGGAAAAGAATTGAGCAAGATCCTGCATCAGCAGGTGGCTGTAGAACCACCTAAAATAAGTAAAATTAAACCAAGTGTTTCCGTCGTGCTGGAAGATATGATATCCAAGCTCCTTTTTAAAGAACCGGAGATGAGGTACCAGAGCGCCAAAGGATTGATCTATGATCTGGAAAGGTATACAAAAGGGGTAAAGGATTTTATTATCGGGGAGAAAGATCAGAAGATAAAATTATCCTATCAGACAAGATTAATAGGTAGAGAATCTGAATTAAATAAAATAAGGAAATCGTTCAACCTGGCTTTGGAGAAAAATGGCAATATCTGTTTAATTGGCGGGGAGCCGGGGATCGGCAAGAGCCGCCTGGTTGAAGAGATAAGAGGGTATTGCTATGAACACGGCGGGCTGTTCATTGGCGGCAGATGTTATGATCAGGAGAACAAGATCCCCTACCAGCCTTTCCGTGATTCGATCAACGGATACATCCAGAACCTGGAAAAGATGGATAAGAAAGAAAAGGATAAAGAGATCGAAAGGATAAAGAAAATATTGGGGGATCTGGGAGAGATCGTTATACGTCTGAATGGCAATATGGGCAACATTCTGGGAAAGGTAAAAGATCTGATCAAACTGGATCCCGAAAGGGAGAATCAGCGATATATCATGGTATTGTCCAATTTCTTCTGTAATCTTGTGCCGGAGAACAAAGTCTGCGCCCTGTTCCTGGATGATCTTCAATGGGCTGATGAAGGCAGTTTAAATCTATTGGAGGAGATAGCCAGTAATATTGAAAAGCATAACCTTTTGATCCTGGGAACATTCAGGGATAATGAAGTTGATGAAAAGCATAGCCTGACAAGAGTAAAATTGAATTCCAAAAAGGCCGGGTATCCCCTGGAAGAGATCATTGTAGAGAAATTCACTCATAACAAGATGAATAAACTGGTATCTCAGATACTGGGTGAAGAAGAATCAAAAGCTCATCGATTGACCGATTATATACTTGAGAAAACGAACGGGAATACGTTTTTTGCTATCAATATCATCAGGGAGCTGGTAGAGGAGAAAGCCATTATCTGGAAAGAAGGGACCTGGCAGGAGAACTGGGAAAAGATAAAGGGTATGCGTGTTTCTGCCAACATGATCGAGATCATTCTAAAAAGGATCGAAGAGTTGCCGGCTGACCTGAATGAATTCCTTTGCCTGGGTTCGGTTATCGGAAGAGAGTTTGAGATCAGATTCATGTACAAGCTGTTACCGGAATATACGCAGGAACAGGTTGTTAAATTGATCGACGATGCCATAGGATTGCAGCTGTTGGAAAGGAGTATGGAACGTGGCAAGGTGCTGTTCGTTCATGACAGGATAAAAGAAGCGTTCTATAAAAGGATAGGACAGAAGATAAAGAAACGACTGCATTTAAAAGTGGCCGTTAACATGGAAGAGATGAATAAAGATGATCTTCATCCTGTCCTGTTCGATCTGGCCCATCATTATATTGAGGGAGGAGAAAAAGACAAGGCCATTCAGTTTGCACTCCCGGCAGCGGAAAAAGCCAAAACAGATTATGCGAATGAGGAAGCCATCAAGTATTACCAGCTCTATATACGATTACTGGAAGAGAGAGGCGAGAAAAAGAGTCCCAGCTGGATCAAAGCCAAAGAAGGTCTGGCTGATGTTTATCTTACGATAGGCAATAATGACGAGGCTATCAGTATTTCCGAAGAGATCATGCCGTTAAAAAAGACAAAGATGGAAAAAGCCGGCGTATACAGGAAGATCGGGACAGCCTATTATAAAAAAGGGGACTGGAAAAACTGCGAAGATACGCTGGCTAAAGGATTAAAATTATTAGGAATTACCATCCCGATAAATAACAAGGAGGTTTTCTGGTCGATACTAAAAGAGTTGATCATTCATGTATTTCATATGATTTTTTATCCTTTTGTCATTCACAAGTCGTCTATTATTCAAGAAAAATACAAAGAAGCCGTATGGTTTCATTTCCCATTGATGTGGATGTATGCTTTAAGTAACTTGACCAAAGCGGTTGCAACCACATTGAGATTGATCAATTTAGCTGAATCTAAAATTGGAAAATCAAAGGAATTAAACTTTGGATTGATGATGTATGGAGCAGGGATGGAGACAATAGGAATTTTCAGAGGAGCTTTGAGATATCAGCAAAAAGCCTACCAACTTCGAAAAGAAAGTAAGGAAGAGTACGATATCACGCAAAGTTTACAGCAATTTGGTTATTATTATTATTTTATGGGACAGCTGGAAAAAAGTATTGACTTTTTTTTGCAATCCAAAGAACGACATCAAAAGATGGGTGATATGTGGGAAATAGCCATGGATTTAAATGGTTTGGGACATAATCAACGCTATCTGGGCCGATATA
>JAFGFC010000170.1 GCA_016931325.1 Spirochaetota bacterium
GACCAGTCCTGTCCCTGACAGCATTTCATCCTGATTATAGATCTGCCTGAATGTGATGGTCTGATCGATCTCGAAAGTATTGGGCAGAATGGACAGGTTGACCCTGCCGTCTTCCGGATTGCCATCGATCATCTCGATATCGCCGCCTGATTTCCCGATCACCGCTGTTTTTACTGGATTGACCGGGATGGTATAAGTTTGAGTATTGGTCTGGTTGCTTTGCAGATCCGTCGCCCGGATATAATAATTAAAACCGCTGGTCGTTATAAAAGATAAAGGAATTTCGCCTTTTAACCTGTACGTCGGGCTGCCGGGGAAAAAAGATGTCTGCTGAAAACTCGTATCAGGCGCCTTTTTATAAAAAACATCCACCTGATCGATAATATCATCATCCGCGATATCAGCATAAAAGATGTATTTATTCCCGATAATATTTATCCCGGTTATTGGCTCGTGGGTAATGCCGGGGGGTACAGTAAAAGTACTGAAAGGCAGTATGTCAAGAAAGAGGGTTGTCCTGAAAACGCCGGCGGCCTGATTGGAAAAATTGGCTCCCAGATAAAGATAGAGGGGTGATTGAGCGCTGACAGCCGGGTCAGGGTAGGCGCCCAAAGAACCGTTTGACGCAATAACGCGTTCTTTGATACTGGTACTGTAGTCTGTGTCTTTTTTATCTTTTATTGTTCCCCACCCGGTGGCATCGGGAAAACTAATGCCGGTATTCGTGTTGGTATAGACCTGCCAGCGCAGGGGAGCTCGTCTGTTTTTTGTATTGGTCTCGATCAGCCCGCCGTGCTGGCCCCCGGGAACAAGAGACTGAGTATTATAAGTATAGAGCTGGATCGACCAGTCATCGGGAAGGGAATTGGAATAGGAGATCTTTAAATACATGGGGGCCAGAATGTACGTCGAGCCGGCAGGGATCTTCCCAAAACTGATCTTGTTGGTTGATTGGTGATTGGTGAGATTCAATATATCAACGGTAATAGAATCAGCCAGAATAAACGAGTTCAAAATAACAATAAGAACAAAAGCGAATATTATCTTTTTTATATTCATTAATCTCATTTTATTCTTCAAACTGGATATTATCGATATAGAACAGATAACTGGAATCACCGGAAAACCACGAGTCCGTAAAAAATTTCACTTCTTTGATGGCGCTTTTATCCAGGCCTGAAAAATTAGCCAGGGGGAACGTGTATTTCTGCCAGGAAGTGGTCATGGTGGGACAGCCGGCTTCATCACTGGAATACCTCGAAGAGATCCCGCTGCCATGTTCTATTTCAATTTTTATCAATTCCGGATTCTGGCTGTTATTGTCAGCCTTGATATAGAAAGTTAAAAAATTATACTGGCTGAAATCACATTTTTCGCTGGACCAGCCGTCTGTGCCTCCGCCGCATTTATGCCAGGTCCCGGCCTGACCGCTGGTACCCGGGGCGTAGATCCTGATGGAATAAGGCGCGCTCATGGACGTGTTGTTGGTGAATGAATGGGAAGCGCCATTGTAATCACCCATGTTCCCTCCGACCGCATTCCTGCCGTCCCTGTCGCCAAACCGGTCAAAGATGAGGGTATCAAATTCCGTTGAGGTATCCGTAAAAGTTATATAATCAACATAAATACTGCTTTGCTTGGGTGAATTGTTCAATCCGCTCTGGTATTCTTCAATAACAAAAGAGAGCTCTTTCATGCTTGTAAAATTGGTAATATTGGCAAAGTTCTTGAATGGGATGACCACCTTCTGCCAGTTGGTGTTTATCCCGCCGTCCAGGAAGTCTCCTATATAGACTTCAGCTTTTTTTCTGGTGCCTGTATAATTGGCTTCCAGACCTATTTTCACCGTTTCATTGCCATTTTGCCCTTTTATCCAGAAACTCAGGCCGTTATAATTACTGGCTTTAAAATTGCGGCTGCCCAGGGGAGAGGCGTACCAGACGTAGCTGCCGCCAGTGGTGACATTGTACTGTATTTTCATGCACCGCTTACCCTCATAAGCGTTATTGCTGTTATAGGTTATGGAATAAGTGGCTGAACTATGGCCGCTGGCTGTCTCAAAGCCCCAGTTGTTCGTGTTGTTGTTATCATTAAAATCATCCAGCCCCTTAAATATCGGTTCTGTACAGTATCCGCTGGTCGATCGGCTGAACCAGCTTTCGTTGGGGAAGAGCGAAGCGTTATCATAGGATGTTATAAAATAATAATTGGTCCCGTCCACGGGGTTCTTATCAGTGAAAATCGATACAGAGACATCTGTATAATGTGTCGTGAAATTGGCCCATGTGTTCTGAGCGGCGCGGTATACCCTGTACCCTGAAGATGCGGGGACATCATCCCAGTTAATAATGATATCCGAGGCCGAAGATACACTGGACAGGTTGGTGGGCACAGAAGGGGATGAGGTATCGCTCTGCCTGATGCCGATAAAACCGAGACGGTAGGGTGTGTATTCATTGGTATAGAAAAATTTATCGGCCAGAGCGTCCTGAATATCAGCCAGTTTTATCGTGCCGAAATAATTGGTGCAGAAGAGATTATTGGTGCTGATGGTGTTGGTCCCGTTATTCCATTTGATGGCCAGAGGTTGCGACAGGATGCTCTCTTTAATAAAGATATTGTTTCTGTTAATTATATTGCTGCTGGCGGAATTTGTCAGAATTATACCCGCCTCTAAATTGTTCGTTATACTGTTCAACCGGATCAGGTTATGGTCTCCGTCGCTGAGAAAGATCCCTCTGGCCTGGTTTTTCCCCCATATCAGGTTGCTGGAGATGACATTGTGATCGGAATCATCCCTGTAAAGGCCAATGCCGGCAAGTTCATTGGAATAAATATTGTTATTAACGATCATATTGGTCGAGGCGTCATAAAGATAGATGCCTAAAAGTTCGTTATTATGTATCCTGTTGGTCTTCAGGCTGTTCCTGTGAGCCCATTCAGCCAGTATTCCGTAATTCTGATTCTCTCCCCAGATATCGTTATTCCTGACCAGATTATCATAGCACCCGTTCGCATAGAGTCTGGTTCCCACAGTATCATTTGAGAAGATTGAATTATTAATAATAAAATTACCGGGAGAGGAATATAACTGGACCCCTATCTGATTAAAACAGATATGATTGCTTTTTATGATCTGATTCGTCGCATAGGAAAGATAAACACCGTAAGCCTGGCTTTTGCCCTGAATGCTGTTTGATACAATATGGTTGGGATGCCCATTCCTGTAGATTCTGATCCCGTAATACATGTTCCGGAAGATCCTGTTTTTAATGATGTAATTGCTCTGCGGAGAATGATCAATATAGATGCCATGGGTATTGTTATACAGGTTGTTATCTTTTATCAAAATTTTATCTCCCCGTTCGATATTGATCCCCATATAGGCGTCACCGATATCATTGCTCAGGATAAAATTATTATCAGCTGAATTGTCCAGGACCTCTATTCCATAGCTTGTTTTTAGGATTCTGTTATGGGAGATAACATTGGACTCGGACGATCCACTAATGGAAAAACCGGTGCCTGAACCGCCCAGAGTTATTCCCAGGATCCTGTTTTTTCTGGCATTGGTCAGGATAAAATTATTATCACCGTCCAGAACAACCGTGGTATTATCCCCGCCCGTAAAATAAGAATAGGACATGATGGTTATATTGGTTTTTTCCAGCAGGGTACTTGATTTATAAAAAACAGGGAAGATCACTATGGTTTCTCCTGAACCGGCATCATTGACAGCCGTTTGAATATTCGTATATGGTTTGCCAGTAACGGTATTTGAGGCGATGATAGAACTGATGGTATTGGTAATGAATGCATAACTCGCATAACCCCGCGCGTTAAAGGCTCGTATGCCAAAAACAAAATCTCCCTGAGGCAAGGCACTGGTATCTATATTAATTTCCCAGGCCGGTGTATTGGTTGACGGCATGGGAATCCATCTGGCTCCGGAATTTGTGGAGTATTCAAAATTTGTGATGGCATTAAAAGACCGGTCATAGAGTTTACCTTTAAAAGCAACGAGCCCGTAAAGATTGATATGAGGAGGCGGAGAATCAATGGTAAGATAAGGTCCCTGTGTTGTTTGCGATGTTTTTTCGAAATGAACGTCATCAATATAGATCTGATCTTTTCTTTGATTATAAGACGCTTCCAGAACAAAGACACATTTAGCGATTTTTGATGTATCAATAGGAGTTGAGGATCTCTTAATGAGGCTCAAAGGGATGCTGTATCTGGCCCAGTTCGTTGATATACAATAGATATATTTTGTAAAAGAAGAAGGCGGCCCGTCATTGGTGTCCATCTCCACTTTCATGTAATCAACAGTATCTGTTCCTTTGCGCTTGATCCAGAAAGAAAGATTAGAATATTCGCTGAAATCGCTCTGCTGGGCTGTCCATCCATTGGTACCTCCGCCGAACAGGGCATAGGCATAACCGTAATAATCCAATGTCAGGTCATAATCCAGTTTAAGGCTTGAGGGATAGCTGTGATAATCTTCCCCGGAGAATGAAGCGTCGAAGCTTCCGCCCGAATTTCCAAACCCTCCGTTACCGCCCAGGGGCGATATCCATAGTTTATCATTGTAATGGTCTATCACGATGGGATCAAATCCATACGTTTTATTGGTAAAAGCGATATAATCGATATATACCGAACCAGAGAGGGGAGAGCCGTTCAAGGCAGACTGGTCATACTCGAAGACAAAGGTCAATTCAGCCATTTTAGAAAAATTGGTAATACTGACAAAATTCTTGAACGGGATAACCACTTTTTTCCAGGTGGTGGTGATCATACCCCCTTCGACAAAATCATTAATATACACTTTCGCGTTGCTTCTTCCCACAGGGTTACAGTTTGTGGTTTTTAATTCGATTTTTAACAGTTCACCACCCGCCGAACCCTTGACCCAGAAGACCAGGCCATTAAAATTACTCGCATCAAAGTTCGCTCCACCCAGTTTGGACGCATACCAGGCAAAACCACCTGGTCCTGATAAAGAATAATCCATCTTCATGCACAGGCTGCCCTCATACGCTCCGGCCACGTACGATACATTACATGTTCCGCCTGTTCCGCCGTTATAGGTGTTATAACCCCAGTTATTTATATTATTCCCATCATTAAAATCATCCAGGACAGTACGGAAGTCTGTGACAAAATTGGCCACCGACCCTACTTTTTTCACTGAAGCTTCTGTGGGATTAAGTAAGAAGAATGAGAAAAGCAGAAACAATGTAAAAGTAAAAATATATTTCATTCTTTGACCTCAAAGTCAGTCATTCCGCTGAGTTTATTTTCATAAGGTTTAATATTCCCATAATACAGATTGATAACAGCCTGATATTTTCCCGGTAACAGAATTTTTTTCAAAGGAAGAGGGAGATCCACACTCCGGTCTCTTCCGGGAATAATGACGGTTAAAGGCTTTTTATCGGTTTTGTGAACCTGAACACCGTCTTTGAAAAAAACCAGATCATAGAAGAATCTTAAATGAACATTACCGTCATTGATCATGGTGACGGAGAGTTTCAGGTCTTGACTGTTATGGATAGAAAAATATTTTATTTCAGTTGAAATGATCTCTTTACCCAGAGCGCTGACATAGAATGAAGACCCAAGTCGTGTGACAATGGCGGCTCCGACAGCCGTGTCCGTAACAGGATTCTGTGTGAAGAAGATCTTGGCGCTGTATTCGTCCTTAAAATCTTCAGGAAGATTGACGTTGTATTTAACTTTTTTTTCTTCCCCCGGTTGCAGCGTGAACAGACCCGGCTCAAGTTTCAGCCATTTATTAATACCCGCCCCGTAAAAGGTTTCCGGTTCTACGCTGATCGTGACCGGATTGCCGGAATCATTCTTGATGCTATAGACGCCGCTTATGGTCTCTTTCGGGGAAGCGGTTATTTCCACAATCGTGGGTTTAATGGTCAAAGCCTTAAGATTCAGTAAAAAGCCAAAATTCAGTAATATTATTAAAATAATTTTACATATTGATCTCATCAATCACCTTTTTAAAAATTAGGGCCTACGTAGAGGAGCCTTAAGGCTCCTCTACGTAGGTTGGATTATACTCACTCATTCAATATTTCAAGATACACTTTTCTGGTACGATAGACCTGAGCTGGCTTGCCTTCAAAACTGGCCGCTACAGCCGCGTAAACGGTTTTATCGGTTGTCGGACTGGGTTCGCTGTAATTAGGCTGAGCAATAGTATAGAACTGTCCGCCTGTGCCATAGATGATCTTTTTGTAACCAAGAGCGTCGACACCCTGAACCCAGTGAGCGGGATTGCTTTCAGGCTGCCCCCAGTTCCTGTCCCATGTCCAGGTCCATGTTTCCATAGGCCGGCCGCTGGCTGTTAAGACATTTGCGGCGTTAGGTTTGCCGCTCAATCCCAAAGAAGCATTGGTGGATAACAAAAGCCCGGTAGCGCTTTCACCCGTATGGGTGTATTTGTCCTTAAAATAAGCCCAGTTTCCACCGCCAATACCTGAATCAGAACATGTGGCTGAGGTGTTGTTGTCATAGCAGGACCACAGCATGGCAGCCACATAATCGGGATTGTTCGTACCGATCAGACCGTTGGCTTCGGCTCCCAGGTTCCAGTAACCCGATTCGGTCCCATCCTTGAATTTGCTAACATTGTAATTCTCATTGGAGTTAGCCAAATACATCTGGATGTTGAAGATGTTGTTGCCCGGTTCGAAATCGATCTTGAGCACTTCAGGAGCTGTGGAATATTTTCCATTGATCAGGGATCCTGAATTCACCGTCCCGAATTCAACCACCAGGTTGTTTGCTGTACCGCCAGATTTACCAGTCATCTGAATGTCGGTTACAGCAATGGACATGGTTAACCCCTCCAGTTCTGCTTCCACAGAAACATTAGCAGAAGTGGCGCCAAAGGCCAGTCCTGCGGGAAGAGTTAGAAGGGCGATAAGGATTACATAAAATATTTTCATCCTCATAATTACCTCCTCTGTTATATTAAATTTATCATTACTTTCTCTTTACAGAGTAAAGTAACGAAAATATTTTCGAAATTAGGAAATTTTTAAGTAAAGAACGAAAAAATAATACCGATCCCGTGGTATTTTCCTGCCCCCCCTGAATATAAAAAAGATATTATATATATAGAGAAAAAACTTTCGTAATACGAAAGATTTATATACATATA